>NZ_JBHIMA010000050.1:0-1310 GCF_042193775.1 Bartonella sp. OD88NMGDW
CAACGCCGTTGTAATTGAAGGCAATGCACAAATTTATGATAACGCCCGTGTCACTGATCATGCTCATATTTCCGATAATGCTGTCATTTGTGATGATGCTCATGTCGGAGGCAATGCAAAAATAAGTGGCTCTGCTTACATTTGTGATGAATCACGTGTTTTTGATGATGCCGTTATTTGTGATGCTCTTATCTCTGGTTCTTCATATATTCATAGCAATGCCTCTTTAACAGCTAATGAAGATATCTGTGATGATGCATATCCTGAGTTTGGTAGCGAAGATGATTATTATCGTCATGAGTATTATGCTGATTTTGAAGGGTATTATGACGATGATAATGACAGCGAATATGAAAGTGATGCTGCGTAAATGACACGCGCGGGCGCGGCGCGGGCGCCCTCCTTTAAACATCTCATTTAAAAATTTAAATCTCTATAAAGGAATTGTGCTCATGCAAAAGAAGTTTGCACTCACAAATGAAACGCGTGTAATTAATAATCATACCCTTTATCGCATTAAAGCATTAAAAGACTTTGCTGATGTTAAAGCAGGTACTTTAGGGGGCTTTATTGAAAAGGAAGATAACCTTTCTCATGATGGCAATTGCTGGGTTTATGATAATGCTTGTGTTGTAAAATCTGGTCGTGTTTATGAAAATGCAAGGGTATATGGCAACGCTGTCATTGGTGGTTTTGTTTATGGCAATGCGCATGTATATGATAAAACCCGCGTGTATTTTGGAGCTCATGTTTATGATAATGCGCATCTTTCTGATAAGGTGTGGGTTTATCAATATGCAAGGGTTTATGGGAATGCAAAATTATCAGGAAATGCTCGTATTCATAGCAAGGCGGTAGTTTATGATCATGCTGTTATCAGTGGCGCTGCTAAAATTTATGGCAAGGTTTATGGCAATGCTAGCGTGGGTGGGTATGTTAAGGTCTATGGTTCTGTTTATGGGAATGCAAAAGTGACTGGTTATCACACCATTAGAGGTTTGGTACATGGCAATGCAAGGTTAAAAAGAGATGGTTATTCATATGTCAAACAAAACTTTTATTATGCATATGGAATTCCTGAAGATTGTGAAATTTATGAAAACGATACCGTTGTAAAGATTATTGAAAATAACGCTGCGTAAAGACGCGCGGGCGCGGCGGGGGCGCCCCTCTTTCAAATTTTCCCATTCCAAATTTTATCAAATGTTTATCACATTAAATTGTGAGGGTATCTCTATGTGCAAAAAATACGAATTAACCAGTGAAATCAAAAAAATCAAACATGCTCTTACTCGAAATATTATAAACCT
>NZ_JBHIMA010000051.1:0-1261 GCF_042193775.1 Bartonella sp. OD88NMGDW
CGTTGGCAAAGTGGCGCTCCAATGCTTGGTGCTTTTGATGAAAACAATCGGCTTGTTATGTTTACAGGAGCCCCGATGGAGGCAACGGTTGTTTCGCAAGAGATGGGGGCGCCGGATGGAAGTTTTAACTTTATCACGAAAATGTTTGCCGAAGTTGATACAACACAAGGTCTTTTAAGCATAGGGGAACGTCGTCTTCGCAATAATCAGACACCGATCACATGGCATAAGGAAAGGGTGTGTTCTTATGTCACGGGCGCTTATCATGGGCGTTCACGCAATCGTTATCACCGCTTTAAATTGCGCATTCCTAAGAATGAACCTTGGACGATGATTACGGGCTTTAATGTGGATTTACGTCCTTTTGGTAGAGGGTAATGGCAAAAGTCTTTTTGACCAGTTCTTGGGATATAGAGCGTATAGCTCCTTATCTTGAAGAAATTATTGCATCTTTTAATGCGTATGTAGAGCGTTTTAAACATGAAATTACGTTGCAAGAACTCATTGAATCTATTTGCACGGGTAAGAAACAGTTATGGCTTGTTTTGGATGATGAAGAGCGCTTTTTAGCGGTCGTCACGACCCAGATACAACAGACAGTTTTAGGAAAGAAGCGCGCGCTCATTTGTGAATGTAGTGGCAAGGGTGTTCTTGATTTGGTTGACAATTTGCAAGTTGCAGAGGATTGGGCGCGTGAGAATGGCGCTTTTGAAATGGAGATCTTGGGCCGTTTGGGTTGGAAACGTGCATTGGACAAGCAAGGTTACAGCATAGATATGCTTTATTACAGGAAGGAATTGTGAAATGGGGAGCAAGACACCAGCAACAACAGAACAAAAGCAGGTACAGACAAGCGCCCCTCCTGCTTGGATGCAGAATGTATTTAAGCGTGGGGGTAGGGATGCGTATCAAATGTATGACACAGGGATTGGGGGTAATGTTTATGGGGGACCGCGTGTAGCACCGTTAAGTGCTCAAACCACCCAAGCCATAGGTGGACTTGGCAGCATACCTCAGCATTATCAAAATCGCTCTTTGATGAATACAATCTACAATCCAACGTCGGCAGCCATGAATCTTAGACATATGGCTTCTGGTGGTATGGTTGGACAGAATCCGTCTTTTAATGCCGCCCTTCAAAATAGCTTAGACCGTGTAAGAGATACGATTAACAGCTCTTTTGCAGGTGCGGGTCGTTATGGGTCCGGTGCACATGCAGGTGTATTGGCAAATGAACTTGGTGCTTTGTCCACAAGTGCTA
>NZ_JBHIMA010000052.1:0-1196 GCF_042193775.1 Bartonella sp. OD88NMGDW
CCCAAGTATTTGCATTACGATATCTTGGCTTTGATAAAATCTTTGTGCCTCTTTGAATTGTTCGGATAGTACTGAACCTTCTACATTGGCTTTTGTTTTTATGAAAAAAAAGCAAATCTTGTAAAGAGCTTTAGTGGCTAAAATCTTATTTGAGGCACACGTGTGAAGGCATTGTTCATAACTCTCTTATACAATATACGTTTTTGCATTTCGATAAGAAACTCTTCATTATTGCTTAAATTTCTGACCATTTGTAGCTTCGTATATTCATTTTGGAGTACCGCTGACATGTTTCTGATACGTGTTTGCAGCTCGAAAACTTCTCTCAGATCTTTTGTTTTATCTATATCTTTTAAGAAACCGGCAATTTGTGTAAAGCGGTTCTCTGCATCTTGGAAAGTTTGCAAACTTACAGCTTTATCGACAATTCCACTATATTGAAGACGCTTATTAAGCATATCGTATAGTATTTTATGTTCTATGTACGGGAGGATGACTCTCCACTCTTCTCCGTTAACTTCAGTTATAAGCTGTTCGAAATAAGGATGACCTTTGAAGTTTTTGCTATATAAACCCTTGTATGTTTTGTGGGTAGATGGGTAAAAAGGCGAATGTTTTAATAAAAATTTCGATAATTCTTCTCTTTTTATTTTTTTATTTCCTGTTATAGACTGATAGACTTTTTTCGTGTTTTCGATCTGGTCTTCGTTTGCTTTAATTTGTTGTTTTAACAAATCAATAATTTTCAGATATTCTGCTTCTGGAAAAGGGGGAGGAGTTTGGACAGTTGAACCTTGAGTTCCAGAACCCCAACTAAAGTTAGACGTTAGAGTTAAATTTATCATTCCCAAAAGGGTGATCATTCCCGCTATAATAAACCGCTTTTTCATCTGTCTCCTCGCTTAATTTCGGCAGGGATTGTTTTATTAATAGGCACACGGTTTCTATCATTTGGCTGTTTTAGCTTTGGTGCTAATGCACAAGCTGATAAAATGTTTGCAATCAAAATTACAAGAATGATCGACTTCATTTTAATGTGACTCTTTTTTACTA
Source organism: Bartonella sp. OD88NMGDW (assembly GCF_042193775.1). NCBI lineage: Bacteria > Pseudomonadati > Pseudomonadota > Alphaproteobacteria > Hyphomicrobiales > Bartonellaceae > Bartonella > Bartonella sp. OD88NMGDW. Next base: position 1,054 of record NZ_JBHIMA010000052.1, read on the forward strand.
TTATATGCATTCTGATGTTTGTTGTCATTATTATAATTTTGACACCAAAGTAAAGTGTATAGTTTGCGATAATTGATCTTTTCTTAATTTCATTTTTTAATTTATGAAAATAGCTCAATTTCAGTGCGAATATTTTTTACTGT
>NZ_JBHIMA010000053.1:0-1189 GCF_042193775.1 Bartonella sp. OD88NMGDW
GATGGCGAAGAGCAAGTTTGAACGAACAAAACCGCATGTTAATATTGGTACGATTGGTCACGTTGATCATGGGAAGACTTCGTTGACAGCAGCGATTACGAAATATTTTGGTGAATTTAAAGCCTATGATCAAATTGATGCTGCCCCAGAGGAACGCGCACGTGGGATTACTATTTCTACAGCACACGTTGAGTATGAAACGGAAAATCGTCACTATGCGCACGTTGATTGTCCGGGACACGCTGATTATGTGAAGAACATGATCACAGGGGCAGCACAGATGGATGGTGCTATTTTGGTTGTTTCAGCAGCTGATGGTCCAATGCCTCAGACACGTGAGCATATTTTGCTTGCGCGTCAGGTTGGTGTTCCAGCAATTGTTGTTTTTCTTAATAAAGTTGATCAGGTTGATGATGCAGAACTTTTGGAGCTTGTAGAGCTTGAGGTTCGGGAACTTTTATCCAAATATGATTTTCCAGGCGATGATATACCAATTGTTAAGGGTTCTGCTTTAGCAGCTCTTGAGGATAAGGATAAAAGCATTGGTGAAGATGCCGTTCGTCTTTTAATGAGTGAAGTTGATAATTATATTCCAACCCCTGAACGTCCCGTTGATCAACCATTTTTGATGCCGATAGAGGATGTGTTTTCGATTTCGGGTCGTGGAACAGTTGTAACAGGTCGTGTTGAGCGTGGTATTATTAAAGTTGGAGAGGAAATCGAGATTATCGGTATTCGTCCAACGTCTAAGACGACAGTTACAGGCGTTGAAATGTTCCGCAAGCTTTTAGATCAGGGTCAAGCGGGTGATAATATAGGAGCTCTGCTTCGTGGTGTTGACCGTGAAGGGATTGAGCGTGGTCAAGTATTGGCGAAGCCAGGATCTGTTACGCCTCATACACGTTTTAAAGCAGAAGCTTACATTTTGACAAAAGATGAAGGTGGACGTCATACACCATTTTTCACGAATTATCGTCCTCAGTTTTACTTCCGTACGACGGATGTTACAGGTATTGTTACGCTTCCAGAAGGAACGGAAATGGTTATGCCAGGCGACAATGTTGCCATGGATGTTTCGTTGATTGTTCCGATAGCGATGGAAGAGAAGCTTCGTTTTGCTATTCGTGAAGGTGGTCGTACTGTTGGTGCCGGTATCGTCTCTAAGATCATTGAATAAATAATGCTTGTT
>NZ_JBHIMA010000054.1:0-1172 GCF_042193775.1 Bartonella sp. OD88NMGDW
AGAAATGGGATGAGAAGCGCAATATTGGCTTGGGAGCAGAGCACGATTGGTCCAGTCATGGGGCAGATGCCTTTGGACTGATGTGTATTTCATACAAACCACCAAAAGAAATACAAAAGCGACCAGCTTATAGCGGCAGAACGGAATATGAGAGTACCTCATGGATGGCAGAATGATGCATGATGATGAACATTTAGAGAAAGACAGCAACGTATCTGATCTCTCTCATGAAGGTTTGTTTCGTAAGCTTGTGAGCTGGTACAAAGAAGATGTGGAGCATGTGAACAAATGGCGTGAACATGCGCGGGAGGATTTTGGTTTTTACAATGGTGATCAATGGAATGAAGAAGATTTATCGGCGTTAAAAAAGCAACGCCGCCCCGTTATGACCTTTAATCGTATTGCCCCATTGGTCAATGCCGTTGTGGGGTCAGAGCGTAATAACAAGCGCGAAGTGCAGTTTATTCCACGTCAAGTAGGGAAGGCATTGCCTAGTGAATTGCTTACCGGTGCGGCAGAATGGTTTCGGGACATGGCGCATGCCGAATACGCTGATAGTGATGCTTTCCAAGATGCGGTTATCTGTGGCATGGGGTGGACTGATACACGGCTTGATTATGAGAACAGCCTCGATGGTGAACCGGTAATTACCCGTTTAGACCCGTTAAAGATGGTTTGGGATAGTGCAGCGGTGCAACCGAATTTAACCGATGCGCAACGTTTGTGGTATGTAGACCGCAAGCCGTTAGAAGTAGCTAAGCAGATGTTTCCCAAATCTCATTGGACAGAGCTGAGTGCAGATTGGGCAAGGGATGGTAGCTCTCATGAAGGTGTTCACCATAATGATCTTGATTATTACAGCGATGAGGGGAGCATTGATGTTGAAAACGGTCGTCGGATGGTTACACTTGTTGAATGCCGTTGGTTTGAAAGCGAGAGGTATTACAAAGCGCCCGATTTAAGCACTGGAGAACTTCGTGATTATAGCGAGGAAGAATTTAAGCAGCTACAGTGCATGATGCCCGATATCCAAGGGGCAGCTTTTAATAAAAAGGTTGTAAGACGTGCTTTTTTAGGGAGAAAGTTGCTTGAATCCCCCGATCAACCCATGGTTCCAGCGGGTCAATTGGGTTGGGAGTGTATAACGGGGTATTTTGACAAGATAGAACGGC
>NZ_JBHIMA010000055.1:0-1145 GCF_042193775.1 Bartonella sp. OD88NMGDW
GGTAAGAGAGCCGTAGCAATCGGTTGTAATTGCCCCCAACCATTTTGTTGCAAGGCTTGTTCATAAGAAATGGCTTTTAAACAAGTATTTTCGTTTAAAGAGACATTATCGTTATCATTGACGGGAGTATTTTCATTATTGTTTTGTAAATTACTATCTTTCATAGTTTCCCTCTTTTAAGAAAGTAATACGTTATTAAAATCGGTTCCTTTTGGAGCTTGCATCATAAAGACCTCAAAGCCTTGGCTATAAGCACGTGCAGCGAGGGTAAAACCTGCTTTACGACCCGCATCATCGCCGTCCATTGCAATGGTGAGACGCCCCTTTGTATGGGGTAAATTCACACGCATCATGCCACTGGTTGAAAGAGACGCCCATAAATCAACGGGCTCTGATAACAACCCAGACAAAAGAGCCAGACCGGTTTCAATGCCCTCACAAATGACCAGATGTTTGGGATTGGCTTGACTTAAATGCACAGCACCACCTGTTACAGATCCCAACATGGCTTTTGCTGGTTTCTGATCTGTTTTGCAGCCATTGTCTTTTAAAAAGGTTCTATGAATGGCAAAGGAACCAGCACCCTTAACAAGAGCCACTAACGCGGGCAGTGTACCCCCAGAGGGGTGTGGACACTTGTCGTAAAAGCGTAAATCGGGAGGCAAATCACATGTAATACCCCGCATACGTAAATAGGTTTCTGCTAAAGTATTTTTGATTGGTTGGCTTTGTTGCCAAATTGCTTTTGCTCTCTCTGCTTTCTGTTTTGCTCGTTTGAGATCAGCACAAATCTGTTTGGAGAAAGAAAGCGTCTGATTATAAGCTTTATCAAAAAAGGCTTGTTTTCCAAGCAAGCCAATTCTGATGAGCGCTTGTATGATCTCTCTAAAAGAGCAGCCAGCATAACAATAGAGTAAAAGACGCCCATCATGTCCATTGGCAAGGGATAAGCTAGGCAGCCTATCATCATGAGCAGGGCAACGGGCTATTCCATAACGCCCATGCCAAGTACCACGCAAGGCACGTGTGATACCCCGCGCATTCTTAAAAGAACACATCATTTTAAATCCTATAACGTTGCGTCATAGGACGGATTGTGCTATCTCTAGGGTGATGAGTTTGAGAAAGCCTTGTCCGTCCTTACG
>NZ_JBHIMA010000056.1:0-1121 GCF_042193775.1 Bartonella sp. OD88NMGDW
TTTTCAGTGGAAATGGTTTTGGTCAAACGTCCACCAACACGGATTAACCATTGAGAAGGATTGTTCATATCAACAGTAAAATTATCAGCATCTTCAATGGTGTTAAACATCAAATGTTGATAGGCAACTTGTGCTTGTGGTTCGAAGGTTAAACCTTCCATTCCGGTTGCAAACTCTTTGCCAACAGTGGTGGAGATACTCAACATTTTGGCATTTTTCAATTTTGCGGTATTTCCTCTGATGGCATTGCCGATATCTCCTTTTATTATCCCATAGGATAACAGTGTATCCATATAGAAACCACTGTCATGCTGCACGCTGCCATAAGCTGTTAGTGACCATTTATCCAATGTGCTCTTACTTGCATCCTGCATCTCTTTTGGAGTGAAAGATAGTCGCCCATAGGTGCCTACAAGACCGAAATGTGTTGTGGTATTTTGCCCTTCAATTGCTGCTAATGTGACACCGGCTTGGAGAGCAGCATAGCGGATATCAGCGCCATAACCATATTTGAGAGGTCCGCGTTCAGAAGATAAAGTTCCTGTGCTTCCATAGGTGTAAAGGAAGAAACCGGTTTGTTTTTCCTCTTCTTTTCCTAAGACAGATGTTCTCATTGTGGCTAAAAGTGCATTTTGTTTAGCTATATCGGTTAGTCCCGTGTAGAAGAGAGCATTTGGCATGACTAAGTAACTGGCCGTTTGTGCTACAGGGGCGATCACACTTGGACCAGAACCAGAATCCGTTTCAAGAATTTCTTTATGTAAGCGGAAATCCCAGAAATTTTCATTCTTTTCATCAAACAGATTTTGTGCAACATCGGCTTGTCCGTGGCTTGACTCTGGTCCATAAGCCGTTAGCGTATATTTATAAGGTAAACGACCTCTTGTGGTATAGCCATTGACAAGTTTGAAAGAGTCTTCTTTTGCTTCTCCAGAGACTTGAATGAGTGAAAGTCCACCTATATTGGAAGGATCAGAGGCATTTATTACACTACTTTCATCCCCTGTATCGCTTTTGATATAAACTGTTGTAGAGCCTGAGACATCCCCATGGATCAAAAGTCTATCGGTTTTTTGGTCATTTATTGCAGCACCATCACTCCAAGCAATGTTGAAGTAAAT
>NZ_JBHIMA010000057.1:0-1090 GCF_042193775.1 Bartonella sp. OD88NMGDW
ACGCTCTTACACATCTTTATATACTTTGAATCTTGTTGCTAAGCCCCTGCTTGCCGCGTCTGGGCACCACTTTTTGTTTTTCCTTATTTAATATCTTGTTTTTATTATATTTTTAACATGATGGATTCGTAAATAAAGGTTAGGGAATAGGATTTTGTGACATGGCTCTCAATTATTGCGAATCAGGTTTTTTAAAGGGCATAATCAACTTTTTACTTAAATAAATCTGAATGCGTACCTGTCCTATCAAAATGGATGTGCTCTTCGTCAACTATATAAATTAATAACCAATCGGATTCTATATGAAGATATCGACGAGGCTTTTAATTTCCTTGTAATGCATGATCATTTAAAATAGATAGCAATTGCTTCTTATTAACTAGAAGTTGCATAACTTCTGTGAACTTTCGCATATCTTTTCCACGTTTTTTTGCTCATTTTACATCCTTTTTAAACTTTCCTGAATAACTCACTGAACGCATAATCAAATATCCAATTGCTTAATCAAATCAGCAATATTTTCAGCATAAAAAACATCTTCATTGCTATCATTTTTATGAAAAGTTTCAAGCGTTTCTTTATTGGGTATCTTATTATTTTCAACGTACACACGAATAAGATCACGTAAAATTTGAGATGCTGAACAGTGTTTTATTTCAGCTATAGCCATAAATGCGCTTTTTAGATTTATATCTACTTTAGCTGCTATAAGTCACTTTTTTCACTCATAATATTTCCTCTTTAAGAATATTAATGATTATACATTATTTAACTTAGTTAAACATAGTGTAAATTATCATTAATATTAATTTCTTTTCTTAAACAAAAAGTTTTTCAACTTTTTGTTAGTCACTTTTTGAGGTGTGAAAAGCTATTATCTACGGCATCCACGAAACGGGAAAAATCTATTACGAACATAAAGACAATCAATTTCATGATACGTGACATCATCTTTAAACCTTGGTAGGTCTCTATCATCTCATGAAGGAGCTGTTGTTATTTTTCTGTAAGACCTTTATCTTTGCTGCTTCGTTTCTTGACCATCTTTCCAACCACATAAATGGGCTCCCTGCTTGTTATGCTTCAAAAT
>NZ_JBHIMA010000058.1:0-1079 GCF_042193775.1 Bartonella sp. OD88NMGDW
CAGACTGCCTAAAAAGCCCCACCACCCCATATTGGAGGCTGTTTTTGTGGCTTTAGTTGCAGTGTTTTTGGCGCCCTTGATCGTATCCTCAAGATTGTCCGAGAGTGTTTCTGCCTGTTCTTCAAGGGCTTTGATGGCTTTTCCGGTTTTTTCCTCTGCGCTTTGATAAATATGAACGGCACGGTTTACTGCTGTTTGTGCATCCGCACGGGACATGCCATCGGTCATAAGGGCCTTGATGATATCACTTCGATCAAATTTTGTCGTGAGATCTTCTACACGATCAGACAGGTGCTCACCAAGATTTTTTAAAGTGGTACGATAGTGAGAAGGATCATTTTTGAAAGCTGTTATCGCAGAACCAATATCGTTGAGTGCAGCTTGGTAGGTTTGTTTCAAGCGCTCAGGGTTGAGAGCAGGAATGTCGCTTTTATTGAGAAGGGTGCGCAATTCACTCGAAAGTTGATCGAAATTGATGCTATTGTCACTATTTTTTGCAAAAAACTTTTCAAGACTTTCGCTGTTTAAGTTTGCAAGTATAGGGGAAATATTGTTTTTTAGACCGTCTACGGTTTGTTGGATCATAGAGCTGTTTTCTAGAGCCGTTTTAGCTCCTATCTTTGCTGTACTAGAAACCACGTGGATGGCTTGGAGGGTCATCAGCAATGTTATGAGAGCCCAAGTGAGAAAGCCATGAACCGTTCCCGACGATTCAGCAAAACGTCCAGCTACAAAGCCTCCCAAGGCTAGGCTAATCAGTGTAACGATAACAGAACCCACGCCAAAGGAGAGGAAAGAGCCTTCAAATGGGGTTGAAGAGGTGAAATCCATTTGGCTTAAGCCTAAAGCGGCTACCAGAAAAGAGAGGCAGATTGAGGTGGCAAGGGCGCTCACCAGTCCTGCAAAGATTGCGGACCATGAAATGGGTGTGTGAAAGAATGAATACTTTTCTTCTAGAGATGTTTCTCCTAGAAAATTCGTATCGAATGGTGTGTCTTCAGGAATGCGAGTTTCCATGTTTTATCTCCTTGAATATGCTGGAGATACAATGTCTTTTTGCCAATTATGTTCCAAAAGTG
>NZ_JBHIMA010000007.1:0-116602 GCF_042193775.1 Bartonella sp. OD88NMGDW
TATAGCAGGTATATTAAATGCAGATCATCTAAAATAAATGGAGCGTCCACAGCGAAGAAGGGGCTAATTTTTTAAAAATCCGCATGAATGCTTATTCTGTTGTGCTGTAAAAACATCATCGTTTGAGGTGTGGTGTAAGGCATAAAAACTTTATGCATGGGGTGTTTTGATAAGAGAGTGTAGTGAATATTCAAGAGAGGGCTTTCTTGTATAATTTTGTGAAAGGAACCATATGAAATGTGAAGCCGAGAGGGAGCTGTTTTTGAGAAGTTGGATTGTGTATCAACCAGTTTGAGGAGGGATTTGCATCCTTTGGTGTGTGGGAAGGAAGGCAAGAACAGAGCGTGTAGCACCCTATACTTATGTTTTTAAAGGTTTTAATTTTGATCAGAAATTAATTTTAAAATTGCTTTTTGTTTGACAGATGTAAGAATTCTAAAACTTTTTAAAAGCAAATATTCCTCTTTGCTCGAGGCGATTTCATCATAATGGTACGGGGTATGTTCTTTTTTGATGATATCAGCGTAAAAAAAGGCAATAGGGACATTCAATATATCGGAAATTTCCTTTAAACGTCCTACGCTCACACGGTTTAAGCCTTTTTCATATTTCTGGATTTGTTGGAAAGTGACACCTAAATGATGCCCTAATGTTTTTTGAGACATTTTTAGCATTTTTCGCCTAAAGCGAATTTTTTTGCCTACAAAAAGATCAACATTAAGATTTTGAGTTTGCATTTTCCCCCTCCGGTTGCGAGCGCCCTCGCATTGGTATTCCGGGAGCTTGAAAACACTGAACCCTAGTCAGCATTTTGCTTTTAGTGCTTGGGGCACCTGGACATAGCAAAATCTCCCGGAATTCCGGGATACCCACACAGTGGGTTTATGTTACGCTAGGGTTTCGGGTTTTCAAGGCCCTATTGGTCGTTGCGTATACGACCAAAACATTTTCTAATTAGTAAAGTAATTTTAGGAGATTGGCAATAAAAATAGTTTTTCTTGAGATGGATAGATTTTTTAAATGAGAGGTTGTTTGCCTTTCAACTTTTTAAGACTCGCTTACTAAACTCATGTTTTCAGATCCGCTTTTTACAAAGGTAAACCTTGGTTTTTAAGCTCAAGGCACCGCCTATGGTGCTGTTCTTAATCAATAACCAAAATGGCTTGTTTTGATGCGTCTGAGATATCATGATGATAGGGGAAACCTTTTATGAGTAAAGAGCCCTCATGCAAAATAAAATCAAAACAGAATAGATTTGGTTGTTGTATATTCACATGTTTGTTTTGAGAAGATATTTCTCAATGTTAGCGCCCATTTCACGAATGGCGTTTCGTAAAGTGTATAACGTAAAAGCTTCGATGAATGGGATAAAAGCTATATTTCTATCTTTACTGAAAAAAAAGATGCTTGGAGGGCACATACTCTTTGTCAGTTTAAAATATTACGACAGTTTTTACCTTTGAAAAGGAGGATAAAAGCTATTTTTTCTCTCTTCACGTGTTTTTATTTATACGCTCATCCTGCTTATAATGTGCAAGCGAATAGTTTTGATTGATTCAATATCAACAGATTTGAAATGAGAAAAGATATTTTGGTTTCTCATTATGTATGAATAATAAATTATTATTATAAATTAATAATTCTATACTTAGGGAAGCGTTTTTTTAAGGAGTTTTTTTGTTCGTTTTTAAGAATGTGCGTGTTTTAGATAAAAAACTGTATCAACGCAGTTATTGTTAGAATTAAAGTTTTTATGAGAAAAATGAGCATTGTGGAATGATAAGCTTTTGATATAAAGCGTTTTAGAATTTTGCACAACTTAACGATAACTTATTTATTTTATCATTTCTTATGATTGCTATAAGCGATGCAAAGTTGGAATATGGTTTGAGAAAGCAGATGACACAAGTATTATCTTTCGGTAAGTAGTTTTGAAATAAAAGACAGCTTTAAATGATAAATAAAGATAGGTGCACCATGAATGAACTTACCCATATTGAGACTATTATAACGCATTATGATGCTGTTTTTTGTGATGTGTGGGGTGTTGTGCATAACGGTGTACATGCATTTGAACCAGCGTTGAAAGCATTGTATAAAATTCGACAAATGGGAAAAAGTGTTATTTTATTAACCAATTCTCCTCGGCTACGGGAAGATGTTGCTGCTCAATTACAAAGCATGAATGTTCATCGTGACTATTATGATGCCATTATCACTTCAGGGGATGTAACGCGCGATCTCATTCGGACTGCTCCGCGTAAAGTTTTTTTTATTGGTTCACAACGTGATTTGGTGCTGTTTGAAGGGTTAGAGTGTGAATTTGTTGAAGAATGGGAGGCTTCTGTTGTCGTCTGTAGCGGTTTTCTTGAAGATTTTGACGAAGAACCCTCTGCTTATGAGGAGATGTTTCTTCGCATGCGGGCGCGGAATTTACCTTTTATTTGTGCTAATCCTGATGTGATTGTCCATTATGGAAATAAAGAATTTTGGTGCGCTGGTGCATTGGCGCGTCTTTATCAACAATTAGGGGGGGAAGTACGCATTGCTGGAAAACCTCACGCGCCTATTTATGAGTGTGCCTTTGAAAAACTTCAAAACATTCGTGGAATTGTGGAAAAAAGTCAAGTTTTAGCTATCGGTGATGGTCTTTTGACAGATATTAAGGGGGCAGCTCATTTTGGTCTTGATGCCCTTTATATTATGGGGGGGATTCATCATTATGATTATGCGCAAAATGGTGTGTTGGATAAGCAAGCCTTGCATTCTTTTCTTGAACGTCATGGTTATAAACCACAAGCAATCATGTGGGCACTTCAGTAATGGCTAATTTTTTGCGTCTTCAGGGGACTCACATGTTTCCCTCGGCTTGGCGGGGAGCCGTGTTGGCACTTGGAAATTTTGATGGTGTTCATTGCGGACATCAGATGGTGTTGCAAAAAGCGCTTGATTTCGCGCAGATAAAAAAGAAACCAGCAGTTGTTTTAACCTTTGAACCACATCCAAGAAGTTTTTTTCAACGTTCAGCTCCTGTCTATCGTTTGACAGAGGCAGCTGAAAAAGCTGAAATTTTTAAAGTCCTTGGCTTTAATGGCGTGATTGAACAGCCCTTTGATGCGCACTTTGCCACGCTTTCAGCGGATGAATTTATCAAATCGATTTTAAAACAGGTTTTTGATGTTTCAGTTGTGGTGACAGGGGAAAATTTTCAATTTGGTCATCAGAAAAGTGGAAATTCACATCTTCTTTGCCAAAGGGGGAAAAAATATGGATTTGAGGTTGTGCAAGTTCCTTGTGTTTCTCGTCTTCAAGATTCAAAACAGTTGATTATTTCTTCTAGTTTTATTCGACAGCTTCTCTCACAAGGGAACGTAGAAAAAGCGGCTCATTTGTTAGGGTATCACTATCGGGTATGCTCCAATATTATTCAAGGCGATAAACTTGGACGTCTTTTGGGATTTCCTACCGCTAATCAAATGTTGCCTTCCCAAGTTCGTTTGGCTCATGGTGTTTATGCGGTGCGTTTACGTCGTGCGAACGGTGTTTTGTATGATGGTGTTGCAAGCTTTGGTTGTCGTCCAACGGTTGTTAAAGATGGTGCGCCACTTTTGGAAACCTATTTGTTTGACTTTAACGACGATCTTTATGGGGAAAGCTGTACCGTTTCTTTTTTGCAGTTTTTGCGAGGACAAGAAAAATTTGATGGGCTTGAACCTTTGATTGCGCAAATGCACCGTGATGAAAAAAAAGCAAAAGAAATTTTAAAGACAGCACAACCATTATCAAAGTTGGATAGGCTGCTTACTTTTAAAAATATGCCCTAAACTTATCTGAAAAAGAGAGAAGAGCCGTAAAAATAGCACTTAAAGTGATTATAATCACAAAGATATATTCCAAAACATCGTGGAATATATGTTTTTTCCGTTGTTGAGAGGAAGAATCGAATATCTGAATATCTGATTTTGGCATTATCTTTTTCAAAATTCATTTTATGGCTTTTCTTGTCATTCAAAAGTTTACTGCTTGTTTCTTTCTGATCGGTTAAAACCCATCATAAAAGATGCAGTAAAGAATAAGCCCCAGCCTATTTGGCAATAATAGACGTGAAGGGGGAGAAAGGCTGTTTTTAAAATTTCTTGCGATTTTAAGCTTATAGCTTGATAAAATTTAATCGATAACTCTTTTATTTCAAAAATTTATGGTCTCTTTTTTCTAATTTGCTTTATTATGTCGTATCATCTTTTATGATGGGATTGGGTTTATCTAAAACCTTACGCATGTGATATTTGGTATCATATGATGAATATTTAAAAAAAGGTTCGTTTGTTGAGTCTTGTGAAGTAGAGCGGTGGTCAGCAGCTGTTTTGTGCTGACCAATCACGTAAACGAAAATGAAGCTGATGGAAAATGCTTTAAGTCTCGTTTCTCTCCTATGTTGTGACAGGAAATTCACATTAAGGAGACTGCGATTGATTGCAGATAAAAAGAAATCATTGCGAGAAAGCAGGTGTACTTGTTTCAAAAATTTTTAATGCTTTTGATTGATAAAGGCACAATTTGGTTGTCGTAATACGTAAATGTTTCAGATTCTCAAACAAAGAACTGTCCATATATCTTCTTTGTCCTTCACAAATATAACGCCTATAATGTAACGGGAAGGCAGTCTTGTAAGGATATGAAAACGCAAAACTAATTATGTCTTGTTGTTTTTTAATAGAAGTGTTGGATAAAAGTTGGGACATCTTTCCAATCTATGTTCGCTCTATTCATGACTTTATGGTTTTGTTTTTCTCATAAAACTTTTGCTTTAGCGGTCCTCAACGCGAGCAGTATGTTTGAGACAAAGATTAAGGCGCTTTATTGCTCTCTCTGCTGTTACAGCTTTTGTATACCAGGTGGGGAGAGTCCTATTGCCATATTCGTTTGGGTAATCTCTGAAATCAGTCTACAGCCTTATTGGGGAAAAATATGAAGTTATAAAAGGAGAAATCAGTCCAGATAACTGTCTTTTTTAAATTCGGCTTTACCACTTTCAAAAGTGTTCAGAGCAATATCTCTTAAATCATGAAAATAACAGTTTCAGGCTTTTCTTGTTCTTTGAATAGGTTATCATGTCCTACAGGTAAAATAAAATGCTGGAATATACTTGTTTTGCTAATTTACGCGCTTGTTTTAAAGAAATATCTCTCAACGCTTCCATATCCATTTTCATGATGGCACTCATGAATGGTATCTTGCAAGCGCCGTTGAGCGCTATCATCTTTATGCCTAATAAAATAGCAATCCGGTATCATCCGTTAATTGACAAGCCTTCAGTGTTGTACAGCCTTGGCTATTTGAAAGCGTTTATGAGAGGGATTTTTTCTTAACTCGTTTTATTTCACACGAACTCTTCCTGCTTGTGACATACAAGAAATACGCTTTTGATTGATTCACTATAAATAGACTTAAAATGAGATAATCTTACGGTATTAGGGTTTCTCACTCAACGTGAAAAATAATTAATTGTTATAAATCAATGTGTTGAAATTAATCATAGATTATAGCTTACAGCTTTTTTATAAAATATTCTGCATGCCTTTTATACGGAATATGGGGGTTTTCTTAGTGGTTTTACTGTTGTTTTAGGTGTCTGTGGCGTACGAATGAGCTCGTACTGGTAAAGGAAGAGACAAAGAAGGTGAAGCAGTGATAAAAGGTGAGGTGAAAATAAATTTCCTTGATCATCATATGAATTTTCATGCATTTTTGTGGCTTCAGGTGTGCATGCTTGTTGTATATTTAATAGCAAAGTTTGCTTGTAGAGCTTTATGAAGTGGGAATCCTGAGTGGAAAGTGCAAGACAAAGATTATTGACAGATTATTTTTACAGATCGATGTGTATTTAAGATTCTTCATCTTTTAAGGCGATGAGGAAGTGTATGAAACCTATGTTTAAAGACGTGCCAAACGATAAAGATGCAGCGAGCGTGCTCCGTGATGGCAATAGGCAAGAAGAGGGAGGGGGGCTGTTTTTAAAATTGTTTGCATGGCTTCAACAGCTGACTTTTCTATAGTTGGAGGAGAAATGGGAATGTGATAGGCTTTTATGCCATATTCATTTGCGACCGTTTTAATGCTAGAAAAGTCAGTTTGATGAAGTTCCTCGTGATCGGGGCGGTTACAGATAATTGTTTTAAAACCAGCTTGTGCCAATGTTTTGATATTTTCTATGCTAATTTGGGCGCTGATAAAAATATCAGGTTCAATTTTTTGTAAATTCATTTTTTATTCTCAATTGCACGATCTTCACGATACCCTCTGGTCTGGTATATAAAAGAACATAATGAAGGTAAGTTTTTCAATGGCATCTTAATAAAAATATTCTTTTTGTCGAGAAAATCTATTTGGGGAAAATGAGTTGTAAGATGCAACATATCTCACTCCGCAACATGTTCGTTATTCAACTTTATGCAAGACGGCTGTTTGGTTTTTATGGATGATCCATTGTGTTTACCCAGCATAGACATTCCATTGTGTTGCTTGTTCACACGCTTGCTATAGAGGTATCTTTATTTCTCTTAAGCCCATTTTGCCCTGTTGAGCGTAAAGAGTATAAAATTCATGGATCACCACCCTCTTTACGCTTATGAAGAAGTAAGCTGGCACCATTTTTATATTTGCCAGCCCCCAATGTTATACTAAAGTCCTTGGCTATTGAGACGGTTCATAAGAAGGATTTTAAATCCTTTCTTGTATAGTTTTTACTCACACGCCAGCCCTGCTTGTAACGTACAAGAAATATGATGTTGATTGATTTAATATAAGAGGGCATGGAATGAGAGAATCTTCCTGATTTCGGCTCTCTCATTCAACGTGCAAGACAACGAATGCTCCTTATAGTTTGTTGTATATTCAGAGTGGAGTTCATTTGTAGCGTTGCATTAAGTGGACTGCATGAAGGGAGAAGCTCAAAAGGCAGGCGCGAGATAATAAGCTGGATCATTTACAGAGCATTGTTTACAGATTGATATGGATTTAAGAATCTTCGTTTTAGGGTGGGGGAAGAAGAGCGTGTCTCTTGTTTAAATTTATTTTTATTATTCTCAAGAGCATCATCTTCATAATGTTTTTGCTCATGCTAAAAGAATATTATAAAGACAAAATTGCGGGCTGTCATTTTATCCTAAAAATAGGAGAAATGGTTATTTTTCACGTATTGGATGCTTGCTTCTTTTATTACTTTCTGTATAATCGTAAAAACGATAATGCTGAAAGGCGTAATAAATGATCATTGGACTTTTGAATCAAAAGGGAGGCGTAGGAAAAACTACGTTGAGTGTTAATCTTGCGGCCAGTTTTGCGCGTACCGGTGCACGGGTATTGCTTATTGACGTTGATCCACAGGGGAGCGCATTGGATTGGGCTGCTGCGCGTGAAGATGCACCTTTGTTTTCGGTTATTGGTTTACCACGTGCAACGGTTCACAAAGAGATTACACAGATTGGTCATGGTTATGATCATATTATTATCGATGGTCCTCCGCGTGTGACTGATCTTGCTCGTAGTGCTCTTATGGCTTCGGATTTGGTGCTTATACCTGTTTTGCCTAGTCCCTATGATATTTGGGCAGCAGATGGAATTGTAAAGCTGATTGACGAAGCACGTGTTTATAAAGAAAATCTTAAATCTGCTTTTGTTATCAATCGTAAAATAGTCAATACAGCGATAGGGCGTGATGTGAACGAAGCTCTTGGCATATACCCCGTGCATGTTCTTTCTTCTAGCGTTGCGCAGCGCGTGATTTTTGCAGAAGCAGCAGCACAGGGGAAGGCGGTTTATGAAGTTGATAAGCAAGGACCAGCAACAGCAGAGATTGAAGCTGTTGCAGCGGAAATCAAGGAGTTAGCGCGATGAATAAAAAAATTAAAATCGGCACGAAACCAACGAATAAATCAATTCCTTTAACGGCGGATGCATGGGTAGGGAGCCCCAAAGGGAGCATGAGTGGAGGTATGAAGCGCCTCACGATTGATATACCAGAAAGTTTGCATCGATTGATTAAGGTAAGTTGTGCAAGTCGTGGAACTAAAATAGCCGATGAGGTGCGCGAATTGCTTTCACAAAAATACGGAAAAGTGTAAAAAATGATATATGATAATAAGTTTTAGTTGGTTTGAATGCTTTTTCTAGAGATGATATCGGTTGTTTTTATACGAAGTTAATAATACAAGCGCCTTTCTTTTTTCACGAGGGCTGCTTCATTTAAGTTGTTTTTCATAAGGTTCTGTATCATCTCATGAAAGAGCGATGCGTTTGCGAAAAATTCTCTGTTTCAAAATTTTCCCTATAAATGTGATAATCATCATACTTCTTGTGATCTTATCTGTTAGATGAATAGATAAGTGTACTCTTCTAAAAAGATTGTCTTGATAATGATTTTAAACGTCAGATTATTTTTTTGTTTATTTTACTTAATATATGCGTAAATAATGTAATTAAGAGTAGCGTTAATTATTTTTTTTGTTATGCAGCGATTCATTTTATTAAATTATATTCATGTTTATAAAGGGGGGATAAAAAAATACATAAAATTTACTGATATTGGCGCGCTATAAGTTATTCCTAATAAACAAAAGAAGTCATTGAGCATATTATAGACAATATTTCTTACATTTATATGATTTTATAGTCTTAAATAGTTAATACCAGTCGTAATGGTACGCAAGGAAATAGGTTTTTTGCTTCAATTGGAATGTATAAGATCGCTTTTTTAGCATTTCTATTGGCTTTTAAAAAGTGCAGGGGGGACTTAAAGTTTTCTTTCTTTTCCGGTGGTTTAAGAAATGATAAGAGCGCAATCAGTTGGTTAAAAGGTGTATTCTTTCGTTTGCAGGGAATTTGCAATGGATATAGGCATTACGAATTTTTGATAAGATTTTGTGCGACTTCTCATGATGAAGTGGTTTTTGAAAAATGCCAAGATATCAAAATTACTGCTGAAGTTTAAATACTTCAAATACAAAGAGCAGCCGTGCAGATAATGCTACAAATGCAAGCCTGATAAATAAAAGCAGTTTTCATGATTTAACATGTTTGCGTTGCAAGTGTGCGTATTTGCAAAGGAAAGTTAGACGCAAGGTCACAATATAGGAGGGGATGTGAATCCAAAGATATTGTTAATAAAATATAAAACAAAGAGAGGGGTTAAATCATGAACAAGATCATTATAACAGCGCTGTTGCTTTGCACGGGGCTTGTTACTGTTGGTTCACGAAAAAAACTACAGTGTTGAGGAATTTAAGAAAGATAAAAAATTGATGCAAGAATGGGGAAAGAAATGCGATAAAATGGGAGGATCTGCTTTTGCAACCAAGAGTTGTCAAAATGTCATGCAAGCCGATATGGAACTTTTTCAAGAGCATTATAGAAATCTTGCAAAGCAACTTCGTGAAAGTGGCAAAAAGGGGAATGAAACTGAAAAAAAGCAGGACAACAATTAAATCATAAAAATATATTGATAGCGGTGTTTTTCTTTGTACGCGATTTATTATCATAGGTTGGAAAAAATTGCGTACAGAAGTTGATTATAAAATTTTTGAAAATGCACAATGAACCGCATGTACAAATTTAATGGGTCCCTAAATTGTGTCCTAAACTTTGTAAATTTGAAAAAAGGGGAATTTATTGATGAATAAAGCCATTATTACAACAGTGCTGCTTTGTGCTGGACTTGCTGTTACTGGTTGTGAAAAAACTTATAGCGTAGCAGAGTTTAAGAAAGATCCTAAATTACTCGAGCAATGGGCAATGAAATGTATGATATCAGGGAGTTTAGATTCTCAAAATTGTAAGAACGCAGATAAAGCGTATCGTGAAGTTCATGCCCGTGATTGGCTTGGTGCGAGCTTTGTACACGATGACGAGAAAAAAACTGAAGATAAAAAGGAGGGAAATTAAATCATGAATAAAATTATTATCACAGCATTGCTGGTTTGTACTGGACTTGTCGTTGCTGGTTGCGAAAAAAATTACAGCGTAGCGGAATTCAAGAAAGATAATACATTACTCGAAGAGTGGGCAAAAAAATGTGAAAAGATGGATCGATCGTCTATAGAGAAATCTAAAAATTGTCAACATGCCAGACAAGCCTATATGGAACTTATGTTTGGCATTAATTAAAAACTTAAAATTCAATAAATTACTCTATCAATAAGGAATTTGGTAGTTATTGATTCTATTTTGTTTTTTAGATTCTCTCTAACTTTTAGAGAGTCTTTTTATGGCTTCAAGAATTAGTCGTTTACGATCTGTACTCTTTATGTAAACGGATGCTATACTGTCATTTGTCTAGCCAAAAAGTGCTTTTAATTGTGATAGTATTGCATCCGAATGAGTTGCTACGTGTTACTGCTAATTTTTCAAATTATGCGCTGATTGTTTAATGTCTTGGTTGCATGTATTTAAAACATGAGATTAAATTTACCTTTGGGGTGTTTTGCTGACTTTATCACAAATAAATGTTTCATCACACTAAGACCGGCTTTAAGCGTTGCGGCTAATTTCGAAAAAAATTGGGAGGAAACATCTGTTTTGAATTTACTTTTCTCTATTTTAATAAAGAGAAAAACATTCTGAATGGAATTATTATCGTTTTATATTCAAATGTTTTTCTCAAACTATTTTAAAAAAATTGCTTTTGATTTGAGAATATTATAACATTAGTTAAGACGTGAGGCAGTTTTTCTAGGACGGTTTTGCTGGATGTGTGAGGAATTGAGCGCTCTTCCCACCGTTTCATTTTTTCCCTCTCTTTTCTGAGTTTGCAAGGTTTTCCCTTGTTATTTTTTTATCTTAATTGTGTTGTAATATTATCATGTTGAGCGGTGGAGCTTATGTAAAACTTTATGTATGAGTTTTTTTTGTTCTCGAGTGTGTGATGAATGTTTTTTGAATAATACTTTGATTTATAAAAATAATTTAATTATTTTATGTTGAATAAGGATCTCGTCAAAATCTGTTCTAGGTTGAATCAATTAAAATCATCTACTTGCACGTTACAAGCATGGAGGGTCCGTGTGGATAAAAACTGTTGAAGAAAGAAGTAAAAATGATTTTTTGAACTATCTCAAGTACTAAAGGTTTTGTTTGCAACATTTGGTGCTGGAAAAGTGTGTGATGGTGCTGGTTTATTCCCTCGCAAGTGTATGATGATGGTGTTCAATGGATTTATCAAAAGTTTCTTGAAATATTCCTTTAGAATTGTGATATGCCCTGAAGGGAAGAAGCAAGAGGAACTTACTCAATGAGGAGACAAATTATTTACAGATCGGATTTGGTAGAAAATTTAGTTCTTTAAGGCGGGAATGAAGTTGAGATTCAAGTAGCATGAAAAGACGGAAACTGATGGTTAAAAATGCATACAAAAAGCAGAGTTAACATTTAAATAGTTGCAAGCGATGTTTGAAATTGGGTGTGTGATTTATCTGTAGAATTAAAATTTTGCTTTGATCTTATGTAAAATTAAGATGATCGTTTGAGCAAATTATAAAAAGCCAAGAGAATATGCTTAGTATATTTCTATTACGAGAACTAAAATAACAACAAAAGCATTCATGGTGATAATCAAGGTTAAATAAAGCACAGCGGCTTTTACGAGATCAGCCATAAAAACCTCTTTCTGTTCTTTTTGAGGTGATTTTATGAATAACAATATGTTATAATCTGTAGTATATGTTGATATAAGTAGTATATGTTGATATAATATATTAGGCAAGCTTAGAATCTTTCCTTTTTTATAAAGGCTTGAGGAATTGGAGCACTGTAAATCCTAAAAAAGAAAGTTTTAAAGAGAATATTAATTGATTTCGTAGGTTTATTTATTGAGCCTTTCGTTTAAGTGAATCACATGAGTGGAAAGTCAAGAGAAGATCGCTTGACAAAAATTCAGACTGCGTACAGAGCAGATTGAGTTAAGATCTTGGTGCTTTAAGGTGCGCGGAAGAAGACAAAAATGTTTTCTGATCGTTTATTTCATAGCAAGATTGGTTAATGTTGCTCTAATGGGCATGTTTTGCACAAAAGAAAAGAACGTTCCAAACAAAATATACTTATGTTGTATATTAATATATTTGTATTGTACATTTATGTACGTGTAAAAAAATATCTCTCAATGCACACGACAAATATTTTACGATGACACTCGTAGATGGTATAACAGTAAAGTTCTCGTGAAATAATATAAAATCTATAGAATGCTCCCATCTTTACACTTATGAAAGAGCAAGTCACTGTCATCTCGTACGCTTGCTTTCAATGTTTACTATAGCCCTTGGCATTTGAGAAGGTTCATAAGACACATTTTTCTTTTAGTGTATTTTATCAACACATCAGGTTGTTTTTTGTGATGTGCAAGCAAGTGATTTTAATTTATTCAACATGGAATAGATTTGAGATGGGATGATTATGAAAGAGAAGAGCTGCATTTAGAAGATTGAAAATGAGAGAAAGTTCGTAACAAAAATTGTACCTTTATTATAAAATGATTGTTTCTATGTTTTTATACCAGTAGCACATGTAAAGCCGCGATATTAAGAGAAAACTGTGTTATGGAGTGAAATAATCTATAGGAAGATGCTGTGGAAATTCTGAAAATATCAATGTGGGGAGCGTTAAGCATTATGCATTGGATAATATTTTGATAGATAATGATAATCTATCGTTATTCAATTTGAATTAGAGTCCTGAATACCGTAATTTTTTTCATTCCAAATCTGTTCGAGGTTTAATCAACCAAAACCATGTCTTTTGCAGTTACAAGTGGGGAGGGTCCATGCGGAGTGAAACTGTACAAGAAAGGCATGCTTTTTGAACCGCACTTAAATGTCAAGGATATCGCAACATGAGGGGCTAGCAAAATATGTGATGGTGCTGGCTTGCTTCTTTTATTAAGCGTAAAGATGGACAGTGCTCAATGGATTTTATACACGTCATGGGGGATTTATCATTATATTATTCATGGGCCACGGCGCGAAATAGGCTTGGGTACACTTAAGAGATGTTTCTTTAAAACAAGCGCGTGAATATGCGATTGAAGACGTATCGAACTTGATTGGCTAAGAAACTCTTGAAAAGGTTCAAAAAATCTTATATAGTCGTTCATTGCAAAGAAAAGCGAATGATAATTAAAAAAAGGGAGATTGATGGCTGTTTAGCTATTCTAAGATGTCTTTTTTTATATTGCTGTATGGCTGATCTGTTCAAAAGAGCGTTCTTTTTGTTTTTTATGCGAAATACTGCATGTGTGCAGAAAGAGTACGGGGGAGGGTGTGTCTTTTTGAATGGGTGCAAACTAATTTTGTAGGGTGCCATCTTATGGGGTGCCGGAAGGTATGCAAGTTTAGGTGCAGAGAAAGCCATAAGGTTATGGAGGGTAAGATGCTGCTATCGTTAAAATGCTGAGATTTTTAATGAGCTTAAGTCTTTGATATGCTGCAAGATATGCTGTGGGTTTTTGTCGGCAGGTGGTCTTTTTATGGACAAAGTTCTCGTGAGAGCGTTGTTGTTTTCTGTTGAAGGCGTGCTGGTGACGAAATAGGCAAAGGAAATTGGCAAGGCGAAATAGACCAAAATAGACAGAGCAAATGTAGGATTTTCAATATTACTGCGTAAGGTTTAAGTTTATAGCGTTTTGGTGAATTAGTATAGCCGCAATGATGGTTTTGGAGCAAAGCAAGAAAAATACTTGAGAGAATGCGTTGAAAGTTGAAGTGGTATACGCTTTGAAGGATTGTCGTGCTGTTGTTTGAGCGATGTTCGCACCACGAGCTTTATTGAGTGTATCAGCATTGAAGAGAACCTGTTTAATCTCCCTCATTTGAAAGATTGAACAAGAGTGTTGAAGGGGAAGTAAAAATGTCTGTAGTGCAATATGGTGATGATAGTTTTGCATCAAAAGCAAAAGTTCTTGATAATAATCTTATTGATCGTGATTGGGCGATGACAAAATTTGTTGCTGCTGTTAAAGGATTAGCTCAAGTTGTTGATTATGAAAGCAATATGCTAGAGAGCAGTGGTGTTCCAGATTACGAAGAAATAAATTTATGTAAAATACGTGGTTTGCGTGATCTTAATAAATCCATGAGCGATGTGAAGCGCTACATGAATCAAGATATTGAGCATGAAGTTGAAAGTTTGTTGTCTGATTTACAAGAAAAATTACAGCGTAATAGTGAATTGCTTCAGACGCATTTAAATGCAGTTAATGATCTTTCTAGAGCTATGCAACTATCTGGACGCGTAAAAGAAACAGAGGAATGATTCAAATCTGATGAATATTGGCTGTTCTAAGTGATGACAATGATTAGGTAGATCATGTTTATTTGGATAAATAGTGCGTTTAGTCAGTGGACTTGTTTTAAGCGCATTTGGGTATTTAAATTATTATCCTGTTGTACTGTAAAACACTGTTTTTAAAACAGTGTCTTTTAAGGTGTAGTGATGTGAACCGCATGCTGTGGGAAGCTAGCTGGGGGAGGACTAAGAGAAGGGGGGGATTTACAGAGTATTATTTGCAGACTGAGTTAATAGGGAGCTTCACTTTTTAGTTTAGCCCCCCCCCGATCAAGAGAATATTTAGACCAGCCCGTGATGCCTTAAAAACAGCTTACTTGGGGCTATGGTAATTAAGGTTTTATGCATTAGTCTTTTGAGAGTATGTGATGAACACTGCCTATAAGCCTTATAGAGTACTGTCCTTTGAAGTGTGGTGATACGAAGCGGTTAGTTGTTTAAATCTATATGTTTGAGACAAAAATTAAAGTGGTTTAATATTTTCTTCTGCTGTTTTTAGTTTTTGTATGTCAGATTGGAGAGAGCATCCAGATTTGAGTGAATATATTGCATATACCTTTGTTGGCGTAATATTTTAAATGGGGAGGCGATCTTATTGGGAAAGAATAAAGGGCTAGAAATCAGCTTTTCTCTGTACCAGCATCCTTTAATTTAGCTTTATTTTTTTCAAAAGAATCTAAAGCACTATCTGTTAAATGATGAAGATTACGCATTATTTCACGCTTCTGTTTCTCTCGTTCTTTAATGGGGGCACGTCCCTCATGTAAAACAGAACGTCATTGTGTTGCCAATTCACGTGCTTTTTTTAAGAAATATTTCTTAAGGCACCTAATCCCATTTCACGGTGATGTTCGTGAATGGTATAGTGGTAGATTCATTGAGCACCACGATCTTTATGCTTAATAAAAAGAGTGCGCTGGCACGATTACACACTTTACCAGCCCCCCCTGTATGGGGACCAAAGCCCTTGGTATTTGAAACGGTTCATTATAGGCATTTTGAGTTTTTTTGTACGGTTTCACACCACACACTAATCTCGCTCATAACATGCAAGAGAACAGTTTTGATTGATTCAACATAAACAAATTTCAAATGAGAGAATCTTACGATATTCGAGATTCTCATCTAACATGAAAAATAATGAACTATCTTTATAAATCAGTATCTTGGATATGAATAGTATAATGTAAGTTTCCCATGAATGGTATAAAATCTATAGAGTATTAGCATCTTTATTTATAGAGGGAGAAAAGCAGCACTATCATCCTTTTTTTTAATAGTTTAATGCCAATCTTGCTCGTGATGAGCAAGCGAACGATTTTGACTGATTCAATATAAGAAGAAAAATAAGAGAATTTTACGAAAACCTCTTATTCAATATGCAAAAAATAAATTATAAATTAAAATCTTATGGAAATCGTTAAAATGATATTTAATCTGATAATTTCTTTTACGTTTTTTCATCGATAGTATTTGTATTTTCCAGTTTGCTTTGTCTGTCGAAAGAAATAAAAGTAAGAGGAGTTAGATTATTTTTTACAGCGTTTATGTTGTAGGGGGGAGCGTTATTAAGAGGGACTTCCTTTATTGAACTTTTACAACAACTCCTAAAATGATAAGCTTTCATCCAATAAAGCTATTTATTTTTTCCAAAAAGATATCAAGGATAATTTTTATATTAAATCCAAAAGTGGAAAAATATTGGGTGTTTTTTATGTCCTTAATAATGGTTTTATTGAAAGCTTGGAGGTACTGGATAGTTGGAAAAGCTTTCAGCACAATTCCATAATTTAAGAAAAAAGTATCTTTATCAAAGGGGGGCTAAGGCTGTAGATAATGGTTAATAATAAAATAATTTTTTAGAGATGGTCTGTAAAATTAAATATTTGTTGCTCCTAGACGGATTTTAATAGGCACATTACCAGTTTGGCTAGCAACGCGTAAATGAATGCGTACAGGAGGCATTATGAGACGACGGTTGCGTATTGTTTGGCAAATGAGAAGGTTAACAAGAGATTGTGTATCTAATGCAGTCGAATTATATTTTAAACCAGTAAGTTTTGCGGCAGCATCGTGAAGAGAACGCAATGAAAGGAGGGATGATTGCTTCAATAAAATTTCTTTTTTATGGAATGAAGCAAAAGCATTATCTGTCATAATACTATCCTTAACGCAGAATTCAAAAATTTTTAGTAGGCTACAGTATAGCAGTTAAAATTTGCTTTCTTTAATGTAGAGCAAGCGTCAAATGCAGCTTTTTTTGATTGAAACCCTGTAAAGCGCGCTCGATAATAACGCTGCCCACTTTTTTCAAACAGTTGCATGTGCGAAGATGCGTGCTTTAAAGTAGAAAAAGCTATATTTTTTGCTTTTAAAAGTAAAGTTTTTGCTTGTTCTTCACTAGGAAGAGAACCAATTTGGATAGCCCATCCGGCATTTGTGGACAAAGAGGCTGTTACAATTTTATGAGTCTCAACCGGTATAGTTTTTTGAGGGTTTGGTATTGGTATAATTACTTTATTTACAGCCGTTATTGCGATATTGGAGTTTTTAGGTTGTTCTGCAAATGCTGTCAACATAGTCGAAATTTCATCGTCAAAATTACTTGAATCAGCTTTAATGGTCGGTATAGGAGTATTGGCACCAGTCGGTAAGTGATAGCGTACAGAAGCCATTAAACGTTCACCACTTTTCATTTGGCTTGCTTTGGGCAAATATTGGTTCAATAGGCTAGCCATATGCTCGTCACGTGCAGTAGACGATTTACCTCCCAGAACAACAGCGACAACAGAGCGCCCATCGAGACGCATTGAAGTTGCTAAATTAGAACCTGACATTTGTGTGTATCCTGTTTTAATTCCATCGACACCTTTCATTATTTTAACGAGTTTATTGTGGCTGTTAATTTTATGTCCACGGAAATTAAAACTTTTTGTTTTGAACAATTTATATTGTTTTGGAAAATGTTTACGTAAAGCTAATGACAAAGTCGCTATATCTCGTGCTGTAGAATAATTGTGCACATCCGGAAGCCCTGAAGCATTCGCGAAATGTGTATGTTTCATGCCAAGTTTACGAGCTTTTACTGTCATCATTTGAGCGAATTTTTTTTCACTACCTCCAAGATATTCTGCAA
Organism: Bartonella sp. OD88NMGDW; assembly: GCF_042193775.1. NCBI lineage: Bacteria > Pseudomonadati > Pseudomonadota > Alphaproteobacteria > Hyphomicrobiales > Bartonellaceae > Bartonella > Bartonella sp. OD88NMGDW. Next base: position 17,468 of record NZ_JBHIMA010000007.1, read on the forward strand.
TGGCAGCAGCAACATCATTTGCGGATCTTGTAATGAGTGCTTTAGCTGCTGATTCTGCAGAAATTGTTTGGCCTGCTTTAAAGCCAATTTTTGTCGGTGGACGCATTGCTGCATAATGTGAAACAGGAATTGGTGTATTTGGTGTCACACGACGCATCTGCATAGCTTCAAAGAGTAAGTACAATGTCATCATCTTTGTTAAAGAAGCAGGATAACGTTTCAGTGTTGCATTGGCTTGAAATAGAGTTTTTCCCGTAGTAGCATCTATAACAATAGCCGCATACTTATCAGGATAGGCTCCTTGAGGTGTGGCTGATGCCCAACAGTAAGAAAAAGCTAACACAACAAAAGAAATTGCTATTGTTTTACAGTAGCGCATAATTTTTTGATAATTAATATACACTTGCAGTATCCTATTTCTCCATTTATCCTAAAAAACTTCTATAAAGCTTCCTTTTCTGTAATTTGTTGATGCAGTTTAGACGAATGGTATTACTAATTTGTTTACAGAAGTTATTTTATAAGTGAGTGATTGAAGTCTAACCATAGAGGGAATCTTTTTCTAACACATACAGGTATTGCAATAATTATGAAAGAATTTAAAATTGATAAAAATGTGCTGCATGGAAAACGATAATGGGACAGATGCTTATAATAAACTCTACAGCTCATATTATGCATAATGAAAAGGGCAAGAATTGGGATGAAATTAGGCATGGTGCGGTTATAACGCTTAAGGCTAGAGCAAAACTCGAAAAACCTAAATTATGTCGAGTTTTTTTGCTTAATGATGATTACACACCTATGGATTTTGTTGTTTTCGTTTTGAAGAGCTTTTTTAAAAAAAGTTTCGAAGAGGCAACGCGAATAATGTTAAATGTTCATCACAGTGGGATAGGAGAATGTGGAACTTATACTTATGAAGTCGCTGAAATGAAAATATTACAAGTGAGGGAATGTGCGCGTCAAAATGAACATCCGTTACAATGTGTAATGGAATGGAAGTGAGGAATTATGCCATCTTTTACACCTAGTCTTGAAGAGGTTTTGCATCGTGCATTAACAATTGCTACTCAGGCACAGCATGAATACGCAACATTAGAGCATCTTCTACTTGCGCTGTTAGATGATGCTGATGCAAATTCCGTTATTCAGGCTTGCCAAGTAGATGTGGAGGAATTACGAGAGCGCTTAACCAATTATCTTCGCTCAGAGTTAGATGAACATATTAGAGCTGATGAGGATACTAAGCCTACAGCTTTTTTCCAGCGTGTTATCCAACGTGCGGTGATTCATGCACAATCAGCTGGAAAAGATGAAGTATCGGGGGCAAATGTTCTTGTTGCAATTTTTTCTGAACGTGAAAGCCATGCAGCATATTTTCTTCAAGAAATGGGCATGACACGCTATGATGCTGTACGTTTTATTTCGCATGGTATCACGCGTGATGATGGGTTATCCATGTTACTTGAAGGACTTGAAGAGCAATTAGATCAGCAGATTTCGGATAATGATGAAAGAGGAACAAGTGCTTTAACGAATTATTGTGTTGATCTCAATTGTAAAGCACTTAATGGAAAAATTGATTTATTAATTGGCCGTGAAATAGAAATTTCACGCATGATTCAGATTTTATGTCGAAGGTCAAAAAACAATCCGCTTTTGGTTGGTGATCCTGGAGTGGGGAAAACCGCTATAATTGAGGGATTGGCAAAGCGCATTGTTGATGCGCAAGTGCCTGAAGTTTTATCAAATGCAACAATATTTTCTCTTGATATGGGGGGGCTTGTTGCTGGTACACGTTATCGCGGTGATTTTGAAGAACGCTTAAAGCAAGTTATTAAAGAGTTTGAGCTGTATCCAGATGCTATTTTATTTATTGATGAAATTCATACCTTAATTGGAGCAGGAGCGACATTAGGGGGAAATATGGATGCAGCAAATCTTTTAAAACCTGTATTATCTTCTGGAACTATGCGATGTATTGGTTCGACGACTTACAGAGAATATCGCAAATTCTTTGAACAAGATCGTGCTTTAGAGCGTCGTTTTCAGAAGATTGATATTAATGAACCTTCTGTTACAGATGCGATTAAGATTTTGCAGGGGATGAAGCCTTACTTTGAAGATTTTCATCAGATTAAATATACAGATCAGGCGATGAAGGCATCTGTAGAATTATCTTCACGTTATATAATTGACCGTAGGTTACCTGACAAAGCAATTGATATTATTGATGAAAGTGGCGCAGCGCAAAAGCTTTTGCCACAAAAACAACGCAAGAAGAGTATAGGTGTTAAAGAAATTGAGGCTACTGTTGCTACAATTGCAAGAATTCCACCAAAAACAGTTTCTCGGAATGATCAGAAGATATTGAGTAAGCTTGAAAGAGAACTCAAACATGTTGTTTATGGGCAAGATCAGGCAATTTCCGTCTTAGTTTCATCCATAAAATTGGCGCGAGCAGGTTTACGCGAACCGGATAAACCAATAGGAAGTTATTTATTTTCAGGACCAACAGGTGTAGGAAAAACTGAAGTTGCAAAACAGCTTGCATCATCTTTAGGCATTGAATTATTGCGTTTTGATATGTCAGAATATATGGAACGGCATACGGTAGCACGTTTAATCGGAGCTCCTCCAGGTTATATAGGGTTTGATCAAGGAGGTCTTCTTACAGATGCTGTTGATCAGAAGCCTCACGCAGTCCTATTGCTAGATGAGATTGAGAAAGCACATCCAGAGTTATTTAATATTTTATTGCAGGTAATGGATTATGGTAGATTAACAGATCATAATGGTAAGAAAATTGATTTCCGCAATGTTATTTTGATTATGACAACCAATGCTGGTGCTTCAGATATGGCAAAATCAGCTATTGGATTTGGGAAGGTACATCGTGATGGTGAGGATATAGAAGCAATCAATCGGTTATTTACACCAGAGTTTCGTAATCGGTTAGATGCAATTATTCCGTTTGCCCCTTTATCTCATTTAATCATCAATCAGATAGTGCAAAAATTTATTTTTCAGCTTGAAGCACAATTAGCTGATCGGGGAATTTGTTTTGAATTAAGCCCTTCTGCAACTTTATGGCTTTCCAATCAAGGATATGATTCTCAGATGGGAGCACGCCCATTAGGGCGTGTTATACAAGAATATATTAAAAAGCCATTAGCTGATGAAATTTTATTTGGAAAGTTACGCAACGGTGGCATTGTTCGCGTATTGACACAAAAATCAAATTGCAAAAAAGAAAGCTTACAGTTGGAAATTTCATCTTCCGATATATCTGCAAGTTCAAAGAAAAGTAAAATGGAAAATTTTACAAAAAAACGTGTAGGAAAAAAAAGCACAACAACTTAAGAGTGTGTTATAAGGCTGCACGGATTTTTTTTGCATTCTCTTCAAGTATTTCTGTAGGCGTTATCATATTATTATGAGGGGTAAGTTCTATTCCCTCCATACGTGGTATAATATGAAAATGGAGGTGATAAACGGTTTGTTGACTAGCTGATTCATTAAATTGCATGACAGTTATGCCATCTGCTTGAAAGGCTTTTTTGACGGCATTTGCAATTTTTTGAACAGCTTTAATAACGGGAAATAATGTTTCAGTATCCGCATCAAGTAAGTTTCTAGAGCCTTTTTTAGGAATGACCAGCGTATGACCTGGTGCCTGTGGCATGATATCCATAAATCCAATAACATCATCATCTTCGTAGACACGAACAGAAGGGATTTCATTGCGAATCAATTTAGCAAAAATATTGTTATTGTCATAAGCTTGTTTCATACAAATATTTCCTTTTATTATAAGTTTAAGATTTTAATTAAAAACGAAAAAATGCAAAGTTTATCAGAGTGTAAGACAAAGAAGTATTTTGACTTTAGTTATATTTAGGATGGGGCTCTGTCTTAATGAAGGCTTAGATTTCTATGATGGCTTCAACTTCTACAGGAACATCCATAGGAAGAGAGGCAACACCAATAGCAGAACGGGCGTGTTTTCCAATGTCACCAAGAATATTGACAAATAAATTAGAAGCTCCATTGGCAACAAAAGGAATATCGGTAAAATGAGAATCTACAGCCACAAAAACAGTAATTTTTACCACACGTTTTATTTTATTTAAGTCACCTAGAGTTGCCTTGAGTTGAGCGAGAATATTGAGAGCGCAAGCTTCGGATGCTTTTTGGGCTTGTTCGGTATTCACAGTTGCACCAACTTTACCGATGGCTATTGGTTTTCCATTAATAAGAGGGAGTTGTCCAGAAATAAAGAGTTGATTGCCACTTTGTGAAGTGGTGATGTAATTGGCAAGGGGGGAGATTACTTCAGGAAGAGTGATTCCGAATTCCTCTAAGTTTTTTTCAATCATATTGGTCATAATTTAAACTCCATAGCTGCTCTATAATACATTCATTGTATAATCTATTTTTTGATTTAAGGAAATGTGTGGTTAATTGAGAAATTAGCCTTTTTTGCCTTATTGTATGATGTTATGCAACGGGGATAAAGTTTGGAATTTGGGAATGATTAGATCATTATTTATAATAATTTTATATATTGTTTTTTTATGTACAGCGAGAGCTGAAGAGCCTATTTTTATTGTGCCTCATCGAGCAATTTATGATTTTCATCTCGATAGCGTTTCTCATGACATGACAATTTCTGCGATGTCAGGGCGAATGGTTTACGAGCTTACTGGTTCGGCATGCCAAGGCTATAGCACACGTTTTCGTTTTATTAGTCGTGTTCACATTGAAGATATGCCGGTACGTTTAACGGATCAACAGACGACGAGTTATGAAACAGGAGACAGCCGTACATTTCGTTTTAATATTACAGATCAAGAGGGAGAAGAGGTTGCGCATCGTGCTGAGGGGGTCGCGGAGCGTACTCAAGATGGTATTACAGTTACCTTAAAAAAGCCAAAGGAAAAAGAGTATAAGCTTGCAATGGCTGAATTTCCAATGATGCAACTAAAAAATATTATCCGCCATGCAAAAGCAGGGCATCATTTTTACAATGTTACTGTATTTGATGGGACAAATAAAGCAGATAAAGTTATAAAAGAAAGTATCGTCATAGGGGAAAAGAAGGCGCTTTTATCTGATAGCGAAACGGAAAAAGTGAGAAAATTGGATGAAGACGAATATTGGCCTGTTACAATTTCTTATTTTGATGATGGAGAAAATAAAGATGGTTTGCCGGTTTATCGTAGCAGTTTTCTCTTACATGAGAATGGTATCATGCGTGATCTTCATATAGATTATGGAACTTTTTCAGTGCGTGCAAAATTGAACAGTCTCGAATTCTTGGAACTTGGAAAAGATCTTAATCAATGTGAAAATGCAAATATTAAATGATTAAAGAAAATGACTTGAAAAAGAATCAAATATTAGTATGTTTGCACTATTCCACACGCGGAGTTTGGGTGTTTGCAAATAATTTGTGAGAAAATTCTAGCAAGCATCCGCCGGTAGTAGGTTTTCCTGCTTTTTCCGCGGAGGTTGAACCGGAAAGGATAAGATTTATGGCACTACCCGATTTTACTATGCACCAGCTTTTAGAAGCAGGTGTGCATTTTGGTCACCAGACTCATCGTTGGAATCCCAAAATGACTCCCTATATCTATGGTCAGCGTAATAATATCCATATTATTGACCTTGCTCAGACCGTTCCGCTTTTACACCAAGCGCTTAAACTTGTTTCAGATACTGTTGCGCGTGGTGGTCGTATTCTCTTTGTTGGTACGAAAAGGCAAGCATCTGACATTATCGCTGATGCGGCGAATCGTTCTGCCCAGTATTACGTTAATGCACGTTGGCTTGGTGGCATGCTCACAAACTGGAAAACGATTTCCAATTCGATACATCGTTTGCGAAAGCTTGACAAAATTCTTGCTGCTGAGGCGCAAGGTTTTACCAAAAAAGAACGTTTAAATCTTGAACGTGATCGTGAAAAGCTTAATCGTGCGCTTGGTGGTATTAAAGATATGGGATCTGTTCCAGATCTTATATTTGTCATCGATACGAATAAAGAAAATATTGCCCTTCAAGAAGCAAAACGTTTAGGTATTCCAGTGATTGCTATTATTGATACCAATTGCGATCCTGATGACGTAACGCATCCGATACCAGGTAATGATGATGCTTCGCGTGCAATTTCTCTTTATTGCGATCTTTTTGCTCGTGCTGCCCTTGATGGTATTGCACGCCAGCAAGGAGCAATGGGTATTGATTTGGGAGCTCAAGTTGATGCGCCTGTGGAGCCTATTTTGAAAGAAAATGCGGTTTCAGAAGTTTCTGAATAATATAAAACGCCTAATTAAGGTACTTTTATTGTCTAAAGAAGAAGTTATAGGCGTGCAGAGGGGGGGTGCACGCTTTCACTATTACAAAATAAAGAGGCAAATATGAGCATTACTGCTGCACAAGTAAAAGAACTTCGAGAACTATCTGGCGCTGGTATGATGGACTGTAAAGCCGCTCTAGCTGAAACCAGTGGTGATATGGAAGCTGCTGTTGATTGGCTTCGTAAAAAAGGAATAGCTAAAGCAGATAAAAAGGCTGGTCGTACAGCGGCTGAAGGATTAATCGGAGTCGTATCAAAAGATTTAAATGCGGTTTTGGTTGAGGTTAATTCTGAAACAGATTTTGTTGCACGCAATGCCGGATTCCAAGACATCGTGCGCAATATAGCAATTGCTGCTTTGGATACGTCAGGTGATGTTGAATCTGTTTCTGTTTCTCTTTATCCCGGTTCTGAGAAAACTGTAGAGCTTACGATTAAAGATGCAATTGGTACAATTGGCGAAAATATGACATTTCGTCGTTCCGCTAAATTGTCTGTTGAGAATGGTGTTGTTGCGACTTATATACACAATAGTGTAGCTGATGGTCTTGGTAAGCTTGGTGTTTTGGTTGCGATTGAAACAACAGGAAATAAAGAGGCTGCTCTTGCTTTTGGTCGGCAAGTTGCAATGCATATTGCGGCAACCAATCCCTTAGCACTTACAGCACAAGATGTTGATGCTGCTGCTGTTGAGCGTGAAAAAGCAATTTTTTCAGATCAAGCACGTCAGTCTGGAAAGCCTGAAAATATCATTGAAAAAATGGTAGAAGGACGTATGCGTAAGTTTTTTGAAGAGGTTGTTTTGCTTTCTCAAGCTTTCGTTATGAATCCTGATATGACTGTTGAGGCAGCTTTAAAGGATGCTGAGAAATCAATTGGTGCACCAGCAAAAATTACAGGCTTTATTCGTTTTGCATTGGGTGAAGGTGTGGAAAAAGAGGAGTCTGATTTTGCTGCAGAGGTTGCTGCTGCTGTAAAAGGCTAGTTATTGCAAACTCTTGATTAGAGATTTAAAATCATATCGTTGGTTGTAGAATCTCTGGTGTGGGCAATGTAATTGTTGAGAGGGCGTCACGTGAAAAAAAGTGGTGCCCTTCGTGATGTCAAAAGCAAAAAGTAAATGTGCTTTTGGGGAGATTATTAATGGCATTAGCACTTCCGTATAAACGTATTCTTTTAAAAGCTTCTGGTGAAGCTCTTATGGGGGGGCAAAGTTTTGGCATTGATGTTTCTGTTGTAGATCGTATTGCCGCTGATATTGCAGAAGTGCGCACAATGGGGATAGAAGTTGCAGTTGTTATCGGTGGGGGAAATATTTTTCGTGGCGTTGCTGTTGCTTCACATGGTGGAGACCGAGTGACAGGGGATCATATGGGAATGCTTGCAACTGCTATCAACTCTTTAGCATTGCGAACATCTTTGACAAAATTAGGGGTTGAAACTGTTGTACTCTCTGCGATTGCTATGCCACAAATTTGTGAAAGTTTTTCGCAACGTAAAGCAATAGCTTATATGAATCAGGGAAAAGTTGTTATTTTTGCGGGCGGTACAGGAAATCCATTTTTTACCACTGATTCTGCTGCTACTTTGCGTGCAGCTGAGATTGGTGCGGATGTCCTTCTTAAAGGAACACAAGTTGATGGTATTTATTCAGCAGATCCAAAGATAGACCCTACGGCTAAACGTTTTGACCAATTAACACATGTTGAAGTTTTACAATGGGGATTATCTGTTATGGATTCAACGGCGGTTACTTTAGCACGTGAGAACAATGTACCGATTATTGTGTATTCCATTCATGAAAAGGGCGGTTTGGCTAAGGTCTTGAATGGAACAGGACGCTTTACAATAGTATCAGAATAAGGGTAAGCTTCAAAGGACAATTGAAGGAGACAGAAATATGAATGTTACATCAATTATAGATGATCTGAAACGTCGCATGGATGGTGCTATTACGGCTTTTAAACATGAATTAGGTGGTTTGCGGACTGGACGTGCATCGGCCAGTTTATTAGAGCCGTTGACCGTTGAATCTTATGGTTCTGTTGTGCACATAAATCAGGTTGCTAATATTTCTGTTCCCGAACCTCGGATGCTTTCTGTTTCTGTATGGGATAAAACGATGGTAGGAGCTGTAGAGCGCGCTATTCGCGATTCTGGTCTTGGTTTAAATCCCATAACTGATGGTACGAATTTACGTATTCCTTTGCCTGAGTTGAATGAAGAGCGCCGTAAAGAACTTGTAAAAATTGCACATCACTATGCAGAGCAAGCGCGTGTTGCTACACGTCATGTTCGTCGGGATGGTATGGACAATTTGAAAAAGTTAGAAAAAGATGGTGAAATTGGACAAGATGAAGCCCATAGTTTGTCTGAAAAAGTTCAAAAACTCACAGATGAAACGATTGCTGATATTGATAAAATTTTAGCCGTAAAAGAATCTGAAATTATGCACGTTTAAGACGATTTTGTTGTTAGAAAAGGATGTTTACTCCCAGCCTGTAAATTGTTTCTATAGATAAGGGAAGTGGTGTGCTCTGTGATAACAAGGTGTGATGCAGGAAGGTATTTTATCATTTTGATATGGGAGAGATTGATTTGAAAGGGCAGATGTTTTAATTTTTTAATCTGCGTGGTAAATCATGTCCTTTGCTGGAAGACGCTATTGAGCAGCATGGTGAGGGCTTTCAGTTTAGCATGTCTTTGTTAAACAGCATAATGAAAGCATTCTTAGAAATTATTTAAATATTCTAAGATGAGGGTTGGGGAAAGAATATAACACAAAAAAACAAGCCTAACCTTTCCTTATTTTCCATTATAAAACATCTGAGTATAATCGATGAAGCAGATGCTATATGGTATAATTCGTTTTTTTACGACGAATATTTGATAGAGAAGTGTTTTTATATGAAACCTATATTAGTTAATTTATATGGGGATAGGTAGCTGCTTTTTCATTTTATATTTGAGAAAATATTAAAAAAATACTTTAGGATCAATCTTGACGGAGATTTTCGAAGCTGTTTTCATTGATTATTTGTCTTATAAGCGCTATCTTGGTAAACTGAATTGTTTATGATAAATTATAAGGGAAATTTATACAAGTATGAAATAAAAATATTGCGTAGGGAGGTTTTTCTTACGTCAATTTTAGAGCTTGTATTTTCTATTTTTATTGTTTGGATGTTGTTTTGTCTAATTTGGTTTATCGTGTTCTGACAGCTTTTGTGTTTGGTTTTATTGCATTGTATCTAACATGGTTGGGAGGGATCTCCTTTTTTTTATTTGTATGGTGTATTGGCGGTTTTGTTCTTTATGAGTGGATGAGTATTACTAAAGAGAAATGGTGTATTTTACAAAAAATATTAGCAAGTAGCTTTTATTTGATCTTTGGCTTTTTTTTAGTGTTGAGTGTATCTGCTTCATTGATTTTTTGTGTTTTAATCGTTTTGGCTGCGGTGTTGGCTATTATATCTATAAAAAAGAGTGGTTGGGTTTTTTGTGGTTTTTTATATGCATCTTTTCCTGTTGTTGCTTTATGCTTTCTACGGGATCATGAAATGTTGGGGTTCCAAGTTGTTATTTTCTTATTTACGATAGTGTGGGGAACAGATATTGGCGGGTATTTTATCGGACGTGCATTAGGGGGACCTAAATTAGCACCACAATTTTCTCCTAATAAAACATGGTCAGGAGCACTTGGTGGTACATTTGTCGGAGTTTTCGGTGGTATATGGGTTGCTTTTGGATTTTTTGATATAAATTTAGCAAGTTTTTTTGTGCCTCTCCTTACACTTGTTTTGTCAATTGTTTCACAATTGAGTGATTTAGGGCAATCATGGCTCAAAAGACGGTTTTCTGTTAAAGATTCTAGTTCTTTATTGCCTGGACATGGTGGTTTTATGGATCGTATAGATGGATTGGTAGGGGCAGCTTTTCTTCTTTATTTAATTGGTTCATTTATGTCTGATATGGATGCACCTTTTAATCTTTTTAGTATGATCTAATTGGGAGAAGGTAGTTTGGGACTTTTAAATTATATCGTCACTATGGGTGATTTTCTTTTAAGAAGTTTGAGTATTCTTTTCATCATTATGATTATCATTTTTGTGCACGAATTTGGGCATTATCTCATTGGTCGGTGGTGTGGTATTAAGGCGTTAGTTTTTTCGCTTGGATTTGGGCCAGAAATAGCGAGTTATACAGATAAGCATGGCACGAAGTGGCGTTTAGCGCTTATCCCCGTAGGAGGGTATGTAAAGTTTGTTGGGGATGAGGAAAAAAATGATACGGTATCATCCCAATCATCTCTGATTGTTGACGGTTCATTTGCTAGTGCGCATGCTTGGAAAAAAGCAGCAACTGTTTTTGCCGGTCCTTTTTTCAATGCCCTTTTTACTGTTGTTATTCTAACATTTTTTTTCTTTATCTATGGTCGTGTAGCCATTGAGCCCGTTATTGGTTCTTTGGTAAAAGATAGCCCTGCTCTTCAGTCCGGTTTGGAATTAGGTGATCGTTTTGTTGAAATGGATGGACGACGGGTTGAAAGTTTTGAAGATTTGATGAATTATGTAGCTTTTCACGGAAGAGAACCCATAGAGTTTAAAATAGAACGCATGGGGCGATTCTTTACAACGGTGATTACTCCGAAAATCGTTGAGCGAGATGATGGATTTGGTAATCGAACACGAAGTGCTATGATAGGTGTAGGTGTTCCTATTGATTTAAATAATCCTGCACATTTAGATCCAACTTATATAAAACATATTCGCTATGGTTTTGTAACAGCCGTAAGAGAAGCGTCAGACCGTACTGTGTTTATCGTCACTCAAACCGTTCTTTTTATGAGTCGTTTAATAGGAGGAAAAGAGGACCGTTGTCGGCTAAGTGGACCTTCTAAAACCGTTAAAATTGCTTGGAAAGTGAGCGAGACAGGTTTTGTCTCTTTGTTGAATTTAGCGGCTTTTCTTTCAATAAGTGTTGGGCTTATTAACCTTTTTCCGATTCTACCGCTTGATGGTGGGCATCTTTTATTGCATGTCATTGAGGTCATTACTGGGAGGGAAATATCTGCTAAAATCCAGGGAATTATTTTTCGTTTAGGTTTTTCCATTCTTCTCCTTTTTATGATCTTTGTCTTTTTTAATGATTATTTTTGTTGGTTTAGCTAATTAAATTATGGAAAACGCTTTATAAATTGAGTAATAATAGCGAAAACAAATTGAAGGTTGTTTACCATGTCTGCAAAATGTTGTGGCGTCGTACATTATAATGAGTAATTAAGGAATGAAAAGTCTCGCTGTAAAGAGGTTGTTATGGCAGTTAGCTTTTTAAGGCATCATGTCCAAGGAACAAGAGTAAGGTAAAAAAGCCAATGACTACAAATTCAAAGTTTTTAAATGCAGCATCTGTATTGGTGTTAAAAATGGGGATGATTGCCCCAGCAACGGTTTTTATGTCAATTGCTGCGGTTGGAGAAATACAAGCGTCTGTAGTCCGTTCTATTGAGGTTCGTGGGAATAAGTTTGTAAGTTCTCAGGCAATTCGAGACAATATCGGGATTAAGGCTGGACAAGGGGTTTCCAGTGCTGATGTTGATAATGCTGTGAAGAATCTTTTCGAATTGGGTTTATTTTATGATGTTAAAATAAATCCGGTAGGTGATAAATTGGTTGTATTCGTAAAAGAATATGAGGTTGTCAATCAGATATTGTTTCAGGGAAATAAATCTTTTAAAGACCCAGATCTTAAGCGGTTTATTTCTTTAAAACCGAATGAGCCTTTTAATTCTGCTAAGCTTTCTGCTGATATAAATACAATTCGTGAAGCTTATAAAACTCTTGGTCGTAATAATATCACTGTCAACGTTCAAACGATTAACCTTGGAAAAGGACGAGTTAATGTAGTATTTAATGTTGTTGAAGGGCAAAAAACAAAGATTGGTGATATCACTTTTAAGGGGAATAGTGTCTTTGGAAGTCGCCGTTTGCGTGATGTGATTTCAACAAAAACTTCAGGAATTTTTTCGAAGTTGTTGGGAGGTGATGTTTACAGTGAAGAGCGTCTCGCTGCTGATGAAGAAGCTTTACGTCGCTTTTATTATAATCGTGGTTATGCAGATTTTCGTGTAGTCTCTTCTAAAGCGACTTTTGATGCAGCAAGCAATACATATAAAATTTCTTTCGTTCTTGATGAGGGGGTGCGCTATAAAATTAGTGATATTCAGGTTGAAAGTGATGTTGATGGAATTGACGTTCAATCTGTGAAAAGGGGGCTTAAAACCCAGCCAGGTGATGTTTATAGTGCAGAAGATATTGAACAGTCTGTTGCAATTATTAATAACAAGGTTGCTGATTCGGGATATGCTTTTGCTAAAGTTGAGCCGCGGGGAAATCGTAATTTAGCAAATCATACAATTTCAATTTTATATAATATTGAACAGGGTACACGTGCTTATATTCAGCGTATTGATATACGTGGCAATGAGAAAACGCGTGATTACGTCATTCGCCGTGAGATTGATTTAAACGAAGGGGATGCTTACAATCAAACTTTATTACAGCGGGCAAAACGTCGTCTAGAAAGTTTAGGTTTCTTCAAAGCTGTTAATATTTCAATGGTTCCCACAGATCAATCTGACCAAGTTATTTTGGTAATAGATGTCGTTGAAGCTTCAACAGGAGATCTCTCTCTTTCTGGAGGATATACAACAGGGGGAACAAGTCCTGGTATGTCACTTGAAGTTTCTGTTACTGAACGTAATCTTGGGGGACGTGGTCAATATGTTCGTTTAGGGTTGGGTGCAGGGCAAGAAAAATCTCGTAATTATAATTTATCATTTGTTGATCCTTATTTCTTAGGGTATCGTTTATCTGCTGGTGTTGATGTTTTTCGTAGTACTTATCGTGCTGATAAAGCTTATGATGTACGACAGACAGGTGGATCGCTGCGGTTTTCGTTACCTATTAATAATCAATTATCTGCTAATTTAGCTTATTCTTACGTGCAGGAAGAATATGATTTTGGCGGAGAGTATGATTTTGACAAAGAGAGTGACGTAATAGCATTATATGGGAAATATTCTGGTGCGATTGTTCAAGCTGCAAAACAAAGCCCTTGGAAACGTTCATCAATTAGTTATGGTTTCACCTATAATACGATTGATGATATGAGATCCCCCCATGATGGGTGGTACGTGCATCTTCTTCAGGAATATGCAGGGCTTGGTGGAAGTGCAAAGTTCTTGAAGACCACGGGTAAGGCGATGATGTACAAGACTCTTTCTGACCAGAAGGATATTGTTGGTTTGCTTTCCTTTGGGGGTGGTTATATCCACGGAATGGGTCGAGATGGTGTTCGTATTTTCGATATGTTTAAAGCGAATACTGATATGATTCGAGGGTTCAAATATAATGGAATAGGTCCGCGTCAGGTTTCCAGTAAGGGTGAGGTTTATTTCTTGGGGGGAACAACATATATGAATGCGACTGCTGAAGTACAGTTTCCTATCCCTGTTGTGCCTGAAGGGTTCGGGTTGCGCGGTGCTTTATTTGCGGATATTGCCACGCTTTATGGCAATAATTATAAAGCCGTTTTTAAGGGTGAACCGTCTGTTACCAATACCAAAAGTGCTTGGCGTTCATCTGCAGGTGTGAGTTTGATGTGGGATTCTCCGTTTGGTCCTTTGCGTTTTGATTATGCTTGGCCAATAACGAAGCAGGAAGGTGATCGTTTGCAACAATTGAATTTTGGTATTTCTACAAAGTTCTGATTTGAGCGATTTTAAGAAGGAAAAACTTGAAGAGAATAGCTTAAGCTGGGAGAGAAAGTGTTTTGATGGCGGATACATTTTTTTTTACGCCGTCCCGGCAATTGACAGTTGCAAATGTTGCTGAGTTGACGGGTGCAAAGCTTCTTAATCCAGAGTTTTCTCATAAAGTTATCAATACTCTTTCTTCACTTGAGAGTGCTGTGGAGGGTTCTCTTGTTTTTGTAGAGCATCGGAAGTTTTCTGATGCTTTACTGGACAGTTCCGCTGTTGCTGTTTTTTGTACGAATGAGATTGTTTTTAAAGTTCCCGAAACTATGGCAATTTTAGTAACATCCACACCACAGCGTGACTTTGCTCAGATTGGTCGTATTTTGTTTCCAGATTCTGTCAAGCCAATGCCTTGGTTGGGACCCAAGGGGATTTCATCGCATGCGCATATTCATCCAACGGCTAAGTTGGCACATGATGTGTGTATTGAAGCGGGAGCTGTTATTGGTAGAAATGTTGAGATTGGTGCAGGAACTCTTATTTCATCCACAGCTGTTATCGGTGAAAATTGCCGTATTGGATGTGACTGCTATATTGCTCCTAAGGTAACAGTTCAGTGTTCTATAATAGGTGATAAGGTTCAGCTTTATCCTGGTGTTTGCATTGGGCAAGATGGTTTTGGTTATATTGGGGGCGTTTCTGGAATCGAGAAAATTCCACAGCTTGGTCGCGTTATTATTGAGGATGGTGTAGAAGTTGGTGCGAACACGACAATTGATCGTGGGACATTTCAAGATACTGTTATTGGTGAAGGAAGCAAGATTGATAATCTTGTCCAAATTGCCCACAATGTAAAAATTGGCCGCTATTGTCTTATTGCCGCTCAATGTGGCATTGCGGGAAGTACATCGATAGGGGATATGTCTCAGCTTGGCGGAGGTGTCGGAGTAGCCGATCACATCATAATAGGTAAATGTGTTCAGATTGCTGCTCGTAGTGGTGTTATGAATGACATTCCGGATGGCGAAAAATGGGGAGGTAGTCCAGCACGACCATTTAAACAATGGTTTCGTGAAGTAGCGACGTTGCGCAGTATGGGAAAAGTTAAAAAGGAGAAACGCTGATATGATCAGCAGTGAAAAGACTAAAAACTTAGAGGCTGTCGATATTGAAAAACTATTATCAATATTACCGCACCGTTATCCATTTTTATTAATTGATCGTATCGTTGATATTGATGGTGAACAAGGAGCTATTGGTATTAAAAATATAACGATTAATGAGCCGCATTTTACGGGACATTTTCCCGCGAAGCCTGTTATGCCTGGAGTTTTGATTTTAGAAGCTATGGCACAAACGGCAGGAGCAATAGCACTTTTAAATTTAGGCAATAAGCAAACAAATTTAGTTTACCTTATGACGGTTGATAATGCGAAATTTCGTAAGCCGGTTATGCCTGGTGATCAGCTCAAGATTCATGTTCAGCTCTTGAAAAAAAGATCTGGTATGAGACGTTTTTCGTGCGTTGCAAAAGTAGAAGATGTCCGCGTCGCTGAAGCAGAAATTGCTGCGATGATTGTCGAACAAGAATAAAAGATATTTGATGGGAATTTAAAAATGTCCGGTACGAAAATCCATCCAACTGCTCTTGTGGAGAATGGAGCGCAGCTTGGTGAGAATGTACAAGTTGGACCGTTTTGTCATATTAGTTCAGATGCTGTTATTGGTGATGGATGCAGTTTGATGAGTCATGTTGTGATAATGGGGAAGACAACGTTAGGAGCCAAGAGTAAAGTATTTTCTCATGCAGTTTTGGGAGCAGATCCGCAAAATAATAAACATAAGGGAGGGGCTACGACTCTTTCGATTGGTGAAAACTGCACGATTCGTGAAGGCGTAACAATGCATAGGGGTTCCGATTCGAGTGTAGGAATGACAGTTGTTGGTGATAATTGCCAATTTTTTTGTTATGCGCATATTGCTCATGATTGCCATGTAGGGAATCATGTAACATTCGCAAATAATGTGATGATAGCTGGTCATGTTATTATTGGTGATTATGTGATTATTGGTGGGGGTGCTGCTGTGCATCAATTTGTTCGTGTTGGGCATCATGCATTTATTGGTGGTGTATCGGCATTGGTTGGTGATCTCATTCCCTATGGAACAGCTGTTGGGGTACAGGCAAAACTTGCTGGCCTCAATATTATTGGCATGAAGCGTGCGGGACTTGAGCGTCAAGATATTCATGCACTCCGTCATGCGGTTGCTATGCTTTTTGATCATAGCAAACCATTTAAAGAGCGTGTCAGTGATGTTGCTTCTTTCTATTCTTCTTCTCAGTCTGTTCTTGATATAGTTAATTTTATTAAGGAAGAAGGAAAACGTTTTTATTGTACACCAAAATTTGAAGGTGATAGAATAAAAGAACATAAGGATTAAAAATGCCTATTTGGGGAGCCAGAAGTTTTCTTTCCGGCCGTACTGCTATTATAGCAGGAAATGGTGTTCTACCGATTACTGTTGCGCAGGCTCTTGAGAAGAATGGAGAGAATCCTTTTCTTGTGCTTTTGCGTGGTGAGGCGGATTCTGTTCTTTATCGCTATGAGCATTGCGAGCTATCAATTGTGGAGTTAGCGCGACTCGTTAAAATCTTAAAAGAGGCTGGAGTTTATAATGTTGTTTTGGCAGGTGGTGTGAAAAAGCGCCCACTTCTTAAACAATTGCGACTGGACTGGACAACATTTTTAGCTCTCCCTAAGTTAATCGGAGCTTTGAAGAGAGGGGATGATGCGTTATTAAAAGCTTTTATACGGATTATTGAAACGTATGGTTTTCGTGTTGTTGGTGCTCACGAGATAGTCGCAGATCTTTTAGCTCCCATAGAGTTTGATTTAACAGTGCGGCGTGCTACGCGAAAAGAGAAAAAAGATATTTTTTTAGCAGCAGAAGCAGCAAAGCTTTTAGGTCAATTAGATATCGGGCAAGCCGTTGTTGTTGTCCAAGGAAGGGTGGTTGCACTGGAGGGCGCTGAGGGAACTGATAATATGTTGTGGCGTGTTTGTGAAATGCGAGAAAGAGGGCAAATTCCCCTTAAAGGTGGCGTTCTTGTAAAATGTGCAAAACCACAACAGGATAATCGCGTTGATTTACCATCAATTGGGCCCGCGACAATAATGAATATTGCAAAGAGTGGTTTATCTGGTGTTGCGGTGGAGGCAAATAGAAGTCTAATATTATCGGTGAAAACAACAATAGAAAAAGCCAACAAATATTCTCTATTTATAGAGACATTTGAAAAGTTTGGTCATGAATAATTGTTTTTTAAAGATTGCTGTGGTTTCAGGGGAGGAATCTGGTGATTTACTTGCGTCCGATTTAATTTCTTGTTTATCACAACAAACAGGATGCAATATTCATTTGATTGGTGTTGGGGGGAGGCATTTAAAGGCATTAGGTTTAAAAAGCTTTTTTGATTCCCATGATATTGCTTTAATAGGTTTAAAGGAGGTGTTGAAAAAACTACCATTATTGTTGCTACATATTCGCAATTTATCCAAATTTATTGCACAAGAACAACCTGATTGCCTCATTATTATTGATAGTCCTGATTTCACGCATCGTGTTGCAAAAAAGGTGCGCGTTTTAGCGCCTTCTATTCCTATCATTAAATATGTTGCACCAACCGTTTGGGCATGGCGTCCAGAGCGCGCTAAAGCTATGCGCAAGTTTGTTGACCATGTTTTAGCGGTTTTTCCTTTTGAAGAAAAGATTATGCAAGATTTGGGTGGTCCTCCCACGACTTATGTTGGACATCGTCTTTTGACATATCCTTCCCTTTTGATAGTTCAGTCAGAAAAAAAATGCCAATTAGAACAAAGAAATTTGATCGATACACAAACATCATCGCCTACATTAGTTATTTTACCAGGATCACGCAATTTAGAAATTCGTTCTTTGATGCCTATTTTTCGAGAAACAGTAGAGATTCTTGTAAAACGTATTCCTCATTTACGTATTATTTTACCAACCTTACCACGTTTAGCGGATAAAATTCGTGATTTTGTACAAGGCTGGAAAAGCAAAGTAGAAATTGTAGTTGGTGAAGATGCAAAATGGCGTGCTTTTGCACAAGCAGATGTTGCACTTGCAGCATCTGGAACGGTTTCGCTTGAATTAGCATTAGCTAAAATTCCAACGGTCCTTTGCTATAAACTTGATCGTTTTTCTAAATTCTTTTTTTTCCCTAAAATAATTTTATGGAGTGCAGCTCTTCCCAATATTATTTCTGATAAGCCTATTGTACCGGAATATTTTGATGAATTTCTACGCCCAGGCATGTTAGCAAGACAAGTAGAACAACTTTTGTTTAATCCTTTAATACGACAGGCACAACTCGATGCCTTTGAGATGGTAGAACAGAAAATGAAAACTGAAGTACCATCGGGGGTTGTTGGCGCACAAACAATTATCACTCTTTTAAAAAGCAGGAATAAAATTGTATAAATAAAGCAATATGTTAATAATTAATATTTAATTTTAGCAAGAAAATTACAAGCACGTTGGCTTTTAGGATTAGTAAAAAATTCTTCAGAGGCTGTATCTTCAATAATTTTTCCATTTTCTAGAAAGAGTATTCTTTCTGAGACTTTACGTGCGAAGCCCATTTCATGGGTAACACAAAGCATTGTGATCCCTGTATCGGCCAATCGAGCCATCACGTCTAAAACTTCTCCCACACTTTCTGGATCAAGAGCAGAGGTTGGTTCATCAAAAAGCATGACTTCAGGTTCCATACAAAGTGCACGGGCAATCGCAACACGTTGCTGTTGCCCACCAGAAAGTTGTAAAGGATATTTTTCACAGTGTTTTTCAATACCAACATGCGTTAAGTAGCGAATTGCCCGTTCTTGTGCTTGTTGTTTGGAAAGTCCTTGAACTGTCATAGGTGCTAAAATACAATTTTGTATAACACTCATGTGGGGAAATAAATTAAAGTTCTGAAAGACCATTCCTATCTTACGAAGAACATTTTTTTGCTGTTGTATAGGAGCGGTATGGATATCAACATTATGGATACAGATTGAACCTTTTTGTGCTTGTTCTAATTGATTAATACAACGGATTAATGTTGATTTTCCTGATCCCGATGGTCCACAAATAACGATATGTTCACCAGCTTGAACATTAAAGTTGATATCATGTAGGACCTGAAAGTTTCCATACCATTTATTTAGATTTCGAATAGAGATCACAGGGTTTTTACAGGGAGAGATCGATTTATTACTTTTCAAATTCATCTTATTTTATTCTTTCATTGATGAATAACTTGATTAATTCAACATTTTTGTTTGTGAAGTTTTTTATGATCATTTTTATTTACCGTAAATATCGAGTGAGGCGTTGTTCGATAAAAACAATAAAACGATGAATGAGTTCAACGATAAAGAGATAGATAAGAGCAGCCCAAACGTAAACTTGAAAATCGAAAGTCCGTGAATAAGTGAGTTTAGCAACCCCCATTAAATCATAAACAGTAATAAGTGAGGCAAGAGCACTGGATTTAATCATTAAAATCAACTCATTTCCTAGGGGGCGTAATGCTACAATCATTGCTTGTGGAAGAATAACTCTAAAAAATGTGACAGAGTTACTTAGACCTAAAGCTTTTGATGCTTCACGTTGCCCAGTTGTTACGGATAGAAAACTTCCTTTAAAGATCTCAGATTGATAGGCAGCAGAATTGAGAGTAAAAATAAAAAGACAACAATACCACGCGTTTTGAAAAAACCACCACAAACCAACCTGTTGCCAGAAGTCGTTCATTGAACCAAGTCCATAATAAAAAAGGAAGAGTTGAGCTAATAAAGGAGAGCCACGGAAAAAATAGACATAAGCGTTTGCACAATACTGTAAAAATGTATTTTTTGATAAACGTGCAAAAGCGATAAGCATACCAAGAAAAAAACCAAGAGAACAAGAAATAGAAACAAGCTCAACAGTAACAATAAAGCCATTAATAAATTTTGGTCCATAATGACTTAAAAGATCAGGATTGAAAAGGAAATACAGCCACTCAGGAATCATTGACGTAGCACCTTTTTATCGCCTATTTGAGTGTATGTTTCCAAATGGCGTAAGATTGCAGTAAAAACCGCTGAAAATAACAAATAGAGTAAGCATGCTACAAGATAAAATAGCATGGGTTTATTGGTAGCAGCGACAGCTAAGTTCGTTTGTCGCATGAGGTCAACAAGTGCGATGGTTGAAACAAGGGATGTATCTTTCAGTAAAGTAAGCCAATTATTAGAAAGTCCTGGCAAGGCATTTCGGATGAGCTGAGGAAAGACAATACGAAAAAATGTGGTTGACCGTGAAAGGCCTAAAGCTTTAGCCGCTTCATATTGGCCTTTATCAAAAATATTAAATGCTCCAAGCCAAACCTCACAAGAAAAAGCTGCAAGAACCATACTAAGCGCAAGAACACCAGCAACAAAAGCATTGATACTGAACATGATTTCAAAATTAAAATAGTCAAAGACATTTTGAATAAGGCTTTGTAACCCGTAGTAAACTAAAAACAAAGTTAAAAGCTCTGGTAGTCCACGAAATACCGTTGAAAAGAGGCGTGCCATCGCTTTGGCCATCTTAATATTGGATCGAATCATCACTGCATTTAGAAGACCTAGAGGAAGTCCTAGAAGTCCACAACATAATGCCAATGACAATGTCATTCCTGCACTAGAAAGTATAACCGCTCCCCATCCACCATTGCTAAATGATAGCAATGCTAAATTTTCAATCATTCTTGTGTTCCTCATGAAAGAGTTAGATAATATTTTTTAGAAATAACTAGCGGGTTTCATTTAAACATCATATTGATATTTAATAGATATCACTTGTAAAATATTTTCTCATAATTTTCTCATAAGTTCCATCTAAACGGATTTCTTTTAGCGCCTTATTGAACTTATTTTTAAGATCATTATTATTTTGACGCAGTGCAATTGCAACAGGAAATTTTGTTTCTTCTAGAGTTCCAAGGAGGAGACAGCAATCTTTTCCTTCATTTTTAAGCCAATTTAATGCTTGTAATTTATCAACAATAATCACATCAAGTCGATGATTTAAAAGGTCACGATTCACTTCTATTGTGGAAGGGTAGAGTTTAATTTTCACCTCTTCAGAAGCATAATGATCTTCTGCATAGAAAGCTTGTGTTGTATTTGATTGTACACCAAGATTTTTACCTCTAAAGTCTTGTGTTGAGATTTCTTTAATTCCCGAAGCTTTGGTAACAATAACAGCCAGTGCTGTATCGTAGTAAGGATCTGTGAAGTCAATTTTTTGTAAGCGCTCTTGTGTGAGAGAGAGGGAGGCAATGATAGCATCATATTTTTTTGCAATAAGTCCAGGGATCATTCCCTCGAAGTCTTGTGTGACAACAGTACACTCAACATTCATTTTTTTACAAAGTGCATAAGATATATCAATATCAAGTCCCTGCAATTTATTATTTGAGTCAATATAACTAAAGGGAGGGTATGTGCCTTCACTCGCAATTTTTAATGTTTTCGCATCAGCCAATTGGGTGAATAGTGCGGCGCTTATTATAAGAGCTCTTGCTAATAGTTTCATGATGTTCTCCTATTGGATAAGCGGGAAAATATGAAATCACTATGTTTTTATAATCTGTAAGCTTTTTTGGAGCAATTCAAAAATTTATTGATGTTTATTTTAGATCATTATGTTGGACATTATTATCAAAAAAATTATCTTTTTTATTGATAAAAAAAGAATAAATATCTTATTGCTTGTATGATAGCTTAATTTTCATGAAATGATTGATTTGAATCATTTCATGAGTAAAAACTGAGGATTTTTCTTGAAAATAAAGCTATTCAATTTGAACATAAAGAAAAAATTAGATTTTGATACCATAAAAACACAATCTTATTGTTGTCATTATATTCTATAAAACGTTTAGATATCGAGCAACAATTAAAATTATTTTGATAAATGTAAATTTTCTTATAAAAATGCCGAATTCCCAATTACATTTGCATGCCCAATAAAGAGTTTAAAATATTCCTTAAATATAAAGACTGAATTTTAACTCATAGTGATATCTAATCAATATTGAAAGTAAAATATTTTTTCATAATTTTTTCATAGGTTCCATCAGCACGGATTTCTTCTATTGCTTTATTAAAACTGTTTTTAAGATCGTTATTATTTTGACGGAGTGCAATTGCAACAGGAAAATTTGTTTCTTCTAGAGTTCCTAGGAGGATACAGCAATCTTTTCCTTCATTTTCAAGCCAATTTAATGCTTTTAATTTATCAAAGATAATGATATCAAGCCGATGGCTTAAAAGATCACGATTAGCTTCTATTGCTGTAGGATAAAGTTTGATATTCACTCCTTCAGAGGCATAATAATCTTCCGCATATGCAGCTTGTGTTGTATTCGATTGTACTCCAAGATTTTTACCTCTAAAGTTTTGTGTTGAGATTTCTTTAATCCCCGAATTTTTGGTAACGATAACAGCGAGTACAGTACTGTAGTAAGGATCTGTAAAATCAATTTTTTGTAAGCGCTCTTTTGTAGGAGAAAGGGAAGAAACGATAGCATCGTATTTTTTTGCAAGAAGACCAGGAATCATCCCCTCGAAGTCTTGTGTGACAATAGTACATTCAACATTCATTTTTTTACAAAGCGCATAAGATATATCAATATCAAACCCTTGAAGTTCGTTATTTGAGTCAATATAACTAAATGGCGGATAAGAGGCATCGCTTGCAATTTTCAGCGTTTGAGAATTGGCCGATAGGGTAAACAGTGTTGCGCTTATTATAAGAGCTCCTGCTAATAATTTCATTATGTTCTCCTATTAGATAAGCTGGCAAATATGAAACCATCATGCATTTTTATAATCTGTAAGCTCTTTTGGAGCAATGTAAAAAATTTATCTGTGTTCATTTTGCTATCATTATGCTGGATATCATTATCAAAAAAATGATTTATTTTTATCAAGTATGGGAATAAAAAATACAGGAAAAAAGTACACCTCTTGTTGATTATATAATGATTTTTAATAATTTTACTTAAAAAATCAACAAGTTAGATTTAAAAGGAAAACTATTAACTTAAATACGAAGAAAATTTCAGCTCTTAACAGGACAAAATGTAAAGTATTTTTATTCTAATCTACTTGAAGAGAGATAAGAAGTTTTGGCATTTTAAAGAAGCACTTAATGTAAGCCTTTTGCAATTTTATCTGGAGAAGATAGAAAGTAAAATTGTTACATTGCTAGATTTTAATATGCAATAAGGTTTTTAAACACGAGGGAATGACAGGAAATACACTTCCATTAAAGATAATGAGAATTATAAGGTAAAATTTTCAATTTCTTTTTGCTAAATGTTTGGCTAACTTGCAGAAGAGTATTCTCAATTTAAAACTTAGAATTTTAATTTTTATGATGATGTTACCTCTGTAGAAAGAGTTTTAAAATCACGTTTTATAAAAATTCTCAAAGGATATTTTTGGATTATTTTCAATAAAGCTTCAGTAAACTAAAGCTTTATTGATTTCTTTTTTTAATTTGCACGTTCATCTATAGGAACATAGTCACGCATAGCATAGCCTGTGTAGAGTTGTCGAGGACGACCAATTTTTTGTGCAGGGTCTTCAATCATTTCTTTCCATTGAGCCACCCACCCGACACTGCGTGCCAATGCAAAAAGAACAGTAAACATTTCAGTTGGAAAGCCTAGAGCTTTTAATGTAATGCCGGAATAGAAATCAACATTGGGATAAAGCTTTTTCTCAATAAAATATTCATCACTTAAGGCAATTTTTTCAAGTTCTATTGCAATATCAAGAAGCGGGTCATCTTGAATGTTGAGTTCTTTTAAAACTTCATGACAGGTTTTTTGCATGATTTTTGCACGTGGGTCATAATTTTTATAGACACGGTGCCCAAAGCCCATAAGGCGGAAAGGATCATTTTTATCTTTTGCACGTGCAATAAATTCAGGAATTCTTTCAATAGAACCTATTTCTTGTAGCATTTTTAAACATGCTTCATTGGCACCACCATGTGCTGGTCCCCAAAGGCATGCAACACCTGCTGCAATACAGGCAAACGGATTAGCACCCGAGGATCCAGCAAGACGTACCGTAGATGTAGAAGCATTTTGTTCATGATCTGCATGAAGGATAAAGATTTGATCCATCGCCCGAGCAAGCACAGGGTTTGTTTTATATTCCTCACAAGGAACAGCAAAGCACATACGGAGGAAATTTGCAGCATAACTAAGATCATTACGTGGATAAACAAATGCTTGTCCGATACTGTATTTATAGGCCATAGCAGCAAGCGTTGGAACTTTTGAGATAAGACGAACAGAAGCAATCATTCTCTGGTGAGGATCTGTAATATCAATAGAGTCGTGATAGAACGCAGACATAGCGCCAAGGCAGGCAACCATGACGGCCATAGGATGAGAATCACGGCGGAAGCCATGGAAGAAGCGTGCAAACTGTTCGTGTACCATGGTATGCTGCATAATACATCGATCAAATTCATTTTTTTCTTGCTGTGTTGGAAGTTCACCATAAAGTAAAAGATAACAACTTTCGAGAAAGTCTCCTTTCTCAGCCAATTGATCAATAGGATAACCACGATAAAGCAATATGCCTTTATCACCGTCGATATAAGTAATTTTTGATTCACAAGAAGCTGTTGAAGTAAAACCAGGATCATAAGTAAAAATATCGGTTTTTTTGTAGAGAGAAGCAATTTCAATGACCTCAGGTCCAATCGTACCTTTACGCAAGGGAAGCTCTACTTTTCTATCATTCACAATAATATATGCGTTACTCTCAGACATTCGGTATTCCTTTCAGATCCTTCACTTCTAAAAATTAAGACTCTGCTTCATCAGAGTGGGGGATGTATAACTGAAGCTTTTCTTACTTATATTAAGGGTAGATTGCCTCCAAAAGTGAGTACATGCAATCTAAAAATATTCCCTCATTGATCATTATTACTCAATAAAAAATGTATTTCAATGATATAACATAAAAAACTCTTTTAGGGCGCGTTGAGATATCTCTATAGATCCCTATTTGAGGAAATATACTCAGTACACATCATGGGCATATTGGTGTGATAAGTTGGTCCTTGATGCGATGAAGAGCTTCATCGCGTCCTAATAAAATAAGAACATCCAAAACACTTGGTGATGTTGCACATCCTGTAAGAGCTGCGCGAAGTGGTTGGGCGATAGATCCAAACTTGAGATTCTGCGTTTGTACACAAGAGCGAAGTGTTTCATCTAGGTTTTTTGTATCCCAAGAGGGGCAAGCTTTCAGAGCAAGATAAAGATCGTTTAAAATGGTTCGTCCATTTTTATCCAAGAGCATTTGTGCTTTTTCATCAAGTTGTAAAGGTCGTTGTGTAAAAATGAAGGAGGCATTGTCAATCAGTTCGCACAGTGTTTTTGAACGTTCTTTCAAATGCGGGATTGCTTTTAAAAATTGAACACGGCGTTTTTCATCAAGTCTTTCAATAATTTGTGCTCCCCTATCGGTTTCTGGTAGAATATTAAGAGCGGCATCAAAAAGTTCTTGATCATTACTCATGCGCATATAGTGTCCGTTGATGGAATCGAGCTTTTTGAGATCAAAACGAGCAGCACCTTTGTTAATATCTTCAATGTCAAACCAAGAAATCATATCTTTCAGTGACATCAGTTCGTCATCACCATGACTCCAACCTAAACGGACAAGGTAATTACGCAAAGCAGCAGGAAGATATCCCATTGTTCGGTAGGCATCAACACCGAGTGCACCATGTCGCTTTGATAATTTTGCACCGTTTTCACCATGGATAAGAGGAATATGGGCCATAACAGGAATGTCCCACCCCATTGCATTGAAGATAATTGTTTGGCGTGCTGCATTTGTAAGATGATCATCACCGCGTATAATATGTGTTACACCCATATCATGATCATCAACGACAACAGCATGCATATAGGTAGGCGAACCATCAGAACGCAAAATAATGAAGTCATCGAGATCTTTATTAGGAAAACGGACATCACCTTGAACACGATCATGTACAATCGTTTCTCCATCTTGAGGGGCTTTGATGCGAATAACAGGCTTAACACCTTTAGGAGCTTCAGAACTATCACGGTCGCGCCAACGTCCATCATAACGTGGTGGGCGCCCTTCTGCACGGGCTTTTTCACGCATTTCAGCTAACTCCTCAGGTGAAGCATAGCAATAGTAAGCTTTGCCGTTTTTGACCAACTGTTCGGCGATTTGGCGGTGACGTTCAGCACGTTCAAATTGCGAAATAGGGGCGCCATCATAATTAAGCCCCATCCAGTGCAAGCCATCTATAATAGCTTTTACAGCTGCTTCTGTTGAGCGCTCTCGGTCTGTATCTTCAATTCGTAAAAGCATTTTTCCACCGGTATGTTTTGCATAAAGCCAATTAAAAAGAGCAGTACGAGCACCACCAATATGAAGGAAGCCAGTGGGTGAAGGGGCAAAACGAGTAATAACAGACACGAATATTTTCCTTTAAACTAAGATATTTCTTATGGAACTTTATAGAAAAGTCATGTTAGCATAAGTGATGGGGTGTGCAATAGCCGTATTGCGAGTTAAAGTGGGGGACTGATGTTTTATAAAAGTAAAGAGGGTTTATCCGAAAAATCTGTTACAGAAAGAAAAAAGCCATGCAAAATAGGGCAGAGTGTTTTTTCTGGATATGATGATGCAAAGAACAGCAGTTATAACCAACAAAAACTTTTTTTATTGACACTCTTAAAAGAAATAATCATTTTTTTTCGCAAATGGTTAGAAGATTGTATTAGTAAAGAAGTTTCTTTTGGTATCCTTTTTTCGCTGATTTTAGTCTTTTTTGCCCTAGGAATCATTTTGTATTTTCATTTAGAGTGGGAACCAAGTTGGGGACAATTGGGGGCGTTGGTCAGTATTTTTCTGGGAATATTCTATGTTGCACGTTTTTATCGAAAAATATGGATTCCCGTGGGATTTCTGTTTTGTATTATATTGGGTGCTTTAGCGGCAAAAATAGAAACGTGGCGTATTGCAACACCCATGTTAAGCAGTGACATTGTCACTACATTGACGGGAAGAATTGTTTCTATTGAGTCAGGCGCCAAAGGAGGATTTCGTTTAGTTTTGGATATTTTGAGTACAGAAAAGCCCATATTACGCCATAGTCTTCATCGTATTCGTTTATCGGCAAGATATTTGCCATCTGGCTTAGAAATTGGTGATGGACTATATGGGAAAGTTAAGATTCGTGCATTTTCTGGGCCAGTGCGTCCAGGAGGCTACGATTTTAGTTTTCATAATTATTTTAAAAGAATTGGGGCACAAGGCGTTTATTTAGGAAAACCAAGAAAAATATCGGTTTCGCAGCCTGATGGAATATTCACTATCATTCTACAGAAAATTGAAAATTTACGCACGAAGATGACACAAAGAATCCGTATGGCCCTTGAAGGAGAAAAGGGGAGTGTTGCTGCTGCTCTCATAACAGGGCAGCGTGCTGGCATTTCAAATGAGACAAATGAAGCATTACGTACGGCTGGATTAGCCCATATTTTATCAATATCAGGTTTACATATGGCGTTGTTAAGCGGCATAGTTCTTTTGAGTATCCGTAGTTTTTTAGCATTTTTTCCAGTTTTTTCTTCCTATTATTCCAGTAAAAAATTTGCTGCTATCGTTGCGTTTATGATAACAGCTTTTTATTTGTTATTGTCGGGCTTAGCAATATCAGCGCAAAGAAGTTTTGTGATGATTGCTGTTATGTTGGTTGCTATATTGTGTAATCGCTCTGCTATAACAATGCGTAATTTTTCTATTGCAGGGTTGATAACTCTGGCGATTACACCCCATGAAATATTAGGTCCTAGCTTTCAAATGTCCTTTTCTGCGACTGCTGCTTTGATCGCTTTTTTTGATTGGTGGAGTGGAAGATCATTTTTTCGTAAAAGAAAAACAACCCCCTCTTATGTTGGAGGAGGAGTGATAAATTTTGCTTTCTTATCGATACTTTCAACATGTGCTTCTTCCCTTGTTGCAGGGAGTGCAAGTGGAATTTATGCTGCTTATCATTTTTCTAATACGGCATCTTTGAGCGTTATCAGTAATGCTTTTGCTTTGCCTGTCATCTCAATTTTCGTCATTCCTTTTGGATTAATTGCAGTTCTCGCAATGTTAGGAGGATTCGAATGGCTCCCCCTTCAAATTATGGGGTTTGGTGTTGATCTTGTGATAAAGATTGCGCTTGCGATCAAGGCTATTTCTCCTGATTTGAATCCTGATTTTATGCCGTTATCTGCGTTGGTTTTATTGAGTATAGGCTTGGTTGGACTGACTTTTTGCAAAACACCCATCCGGCTCTTTTTTAGTTTGTTTATTTTGGCTGGTATTTCTATTTGTGTAATGCATTCACCTATACAACTGATTATAGCAGATAATATGCGTCTCGTGGGCGTTATCCATGATAAAAAATTATATATTGATCGTTACCATATTTCTAAGTTCACGACATCCATATGGAAAAAGTCATTTCGTGTGAATGAAACGATTAAACCAACAAAATATGGTCCTTCGTTGCACGGACAATTTATTTGTGATTATCATGTATGTACGTCATTATTAGAGAATGGATTAAAAGTAGTTGTTTTACAAAGAGAAACAGATCAATGTGTAGAGGCAGATATTCTCATTCAGACATTTGTGATGCATAATCCAACTTGTTACAAGAAGGCAAAAATAATATTTATGCCTCAACAATTGTTATCACGAGGAAGTGTTATGATGACCAAAGGTGGAGATATTATTTGGTCTTCTCTAGGGTTTCATAGACCATGGAATATGCACAGACAGCATTCATAAAAAAATATAATCTATCATATTTTGCTTCACATTTGGATAATGACAAAACAAAAAATAATAGAAGACTTTTCTGATAAAATTTTGCGGTATTTAAATTAGTAAGTTTATCAAAGTCATTAAAACGGGATAATAATCTAGAGTTTTCTAGAAACAGATGATTTTTATATCTAATCATTTTAAATTTTTCAAAAAAAATTAAGATGCACATCTTTGTGCATCCTATTGATAGCACAAGATAAATCAAAAATTCTTATTGAATGAGAAAAATGCTAACAAATTTTCTCAAAGAAATAAAAAAGATAATTGTTGATTATTCTATTTTATTCTTATCATATATTTCTATAACGAGTAACATCTCTTCAAGCAAGAGATGATGGTAAATTTAAATAGATTGCGTCAAGAGGTTATCTTTTATTATCATTATTATCGATGGTAATAGGGGTGATAAATGTTGCTTATACGGATAAAAGGCAAAGTCATTCATGGATGTTCAGCAGTTAAAAAAAATGGCAGCTATAAAAGCGCTTGAGTTTGTTGAAGATGGTATGCGGCTTGGTATCGGATCTGGTTCGACAGTCAATGAGTTTATTCGTCTTCTAGGCGAGCGTGTTGCGGATGGTTTGCATGTGACTGGTGTTGCTACTTCAAGATATTCTGAACAACTCTGTCGTAAATTTGGAGTACCTGTTAGCACTTTAGAACAAATACCTGAGCTGGATCTTGATATTGACGGAGCAGATGAAATTGGTCCTGAGATGATGCTCATTAAAGGGGGAGGGGGAGCATTGTTGTATGAAAAAATTGTAGCATCGGCATCTCGTGCAATGCTTGTCATTGCTGATGAAACAAAGGTGGTAAAAAGACTTGGTGCTTTTGCACTACCAATTGAAGTTAATCCATTTGGTATCCACACAACATGCAGAACCATTGAAAAAGTCGCTGATGATTTAGGGCTTTCTGGAGAAATTGCATTGCGAATGAATGGAAAAAATCCTTTTGAAACAGATGGTGGTCATTTTATTCTTGATGCATTTTGGGGCTGCATTTTGCAACCAAAACCATTATCGGACGCACTTCTTTCCATTCCTGGTGTTGTTGAGCATGGCCTTTTTTTGGGATTGGCTTCACGTGCAATTGTAGCTATGGCTGATGGTCAAACAAAAATTTTAGAATCTTTTGATTTTTAGAGAAGACAGTTTCATGACGATATGTTAGCACAGTAAAAAAAGATCTTAAAGATTTTAGATAGAAAACGAATTAAAATTATAATTAGCGATCGGGGTAATCATTAAATGAGAATAATATTTTCTTTTCAGCGTTTTGTCGTATATTTTGGTGCAATTGCTATTTTTATTGTGAATATTGGAATGGCTTATGCACAAGGTGTGAGCGATCAACATTTAGCTTCAGCTAGAAAGGCTATAAGTGCCATTCACGCAACGGATCAGTTTGATAGTTTTTTACCAAATGCGGTAGACGATCTTAAAACTGCACTGATGAGGGATGATCCAAATTTGGCAGAGGCAATTTCTGATATTGTTGATAAGCAGGCGCTTGCTTTAATTAAAAGGCGCTCTGATCTAGAAAAAGAGATTGCTCATGTATATGCAAAATATTTTACTCAAAAAGAGCTTGATGCAATAACAGCATTCTACAGTTCTGATACCGGTAAAAAGTTTTTGACAGAAGTCCCCAATATCGCACGTGATTCTTATTCAGCATTTGATGTATGGCGTTCTGCGCTTATGCGGGATCTTGTAGAAAATGTGAAAAAAGAGATGTCTGAAATACTTAATTTGAATAAGTCTACTATGCCTACAAATATGCCTATAAAATCAGAATCTTCAGAAAATAAAAAATAGCTTGATTAATATCATGACAACCACTGGGCAATTTCTGATTTTTTAAATAGCGGCGGTTTTCCCGCCGTTTTTAATATTTTAATGAGAGTAGGTCTTTTTAGAATACGGCTTTATAAAAAATGCTTCTTCAAAAGAAAAAAAGACTTTCATTTGATAATAAATGATCTTAGCCTATTCTTGCAGATACATAAGAAGGAATAATTCGTGGGCTCTTTTGACTTTGATTTATTTGTTATTGGAAGTGGTTCTGGTGGAGTGCGTGCAGCACGGCTTGCTGGAGGACTCGGTAAGCGTGTTGCTATAGCAGAGGAATATCGGATAGGGGGCACTTGTGTTATTCGTGGTTGTGTTCCCAAAAAACTTTATGTTTATGCATCACAATATGTAAAAGAATTTAAGAAAAGTATTGGTTTTGGGTGGGAATATGCGGATCCAATTTTTAGTTGGGAAAAGTTGGTTGCGGCTAAAAATAAAGAAATATCAAGGTTAGAAGGGCTGTATCGTAAGGGATTAGAGAATAACAATGTGCATATTTATGAAAGTCGTGCTACTTTTGTAGATGATCACACATTAGAGCTTTCTGCCACGGGTGAGCGGGTAAGTGCAGAAAAAATTTTGATTGCAACAGGGGCAAAAGTTGCACCAAATACTTCCATAGAAGGCGGTGGATTTTGCCTCACTTCTAATGAGATTTTTGACCTTGATCAACTCCCAAAATCAATAGTCATTGTTGGTGGAGGGTATATTGGTGTTGAATTTTCTAATATTTTTCATGAATTAGGTGTAAAAACAACGCTGCTCCATCGTGGTGATTTAATCCTTCGTGGTTTTGATCATGATTTGCGGCAATTGCTTAATGACGCAATGATTGAAAAAGGGATTTCTATTCTCTATGGCGTAACAATTTCTAAAGTGCAGGCTGCAGAAAATTGTTATGAAGTTATTTTATCAAATGGGCAAACGATTAGTGCTGATCAGATTATGTTGGCTACGGGGCGTGTACCAAATACAACGGGTTTAAGACTTGAGCGGGCAGGTGTTCAAGTGGATGAATTTGGTGCAGTTGTTGTTGATGAAAGAATGACAACAAATATACCCCATATTTGGGCTGTTGGTGATGTAACAGGCCATATTCAATTAACACCTGTAGCGATTCATGATGCAATGTGTTTCGTGAAGACTGCGTTTGAGAATATTCCCACGACACCTGATTATGATTTAATTACGACGGCAGTTTTTTCTCAGCCAGAGATTGGAACAGTTGGTCTTTCAGAAGAAGATGCGGTGCGTTGTTATAAGCGTCTTGAAATTTATCGTACAGTTTTTCGTCCTATGCGTAATGTTCTTTCTGGGAGTTCAGAGAAAATGCTTATGAAACTCATTGTTGATGGTGAAAGCCGTATTGTTGTGGGTGCTCATATTTTAGGGGAAAACGCTGGTGAGATGGCACAGCTTATAGGGATAGCTCTCAAAGGAAAGCTGACGAAGGATATCTTTGATGAAACGATGGCCGTGCATCCAACGATGGCAGAAGAATTGGTAACGATGTATAAACCAAGTTATATATACGAAAATGGGAAGAAAATAGAAAGTTAAACAGCATATATTGCGGTAAAAAGCTTTTGATATGCCAATCTTTAAGATTAATCTTTAGCGAGAGTGTAATGATAAAAGAATGGGCGCCTGACTCCTGGAGAACAAGGCCAATTAAACAAGTTCCGACTTATCCGGATAAGTCTATGTTAGAAGATGTTGAACGAAAACTGAGAAGCTATCCTCCTTTAGTTTTTGCCGGTGAAGCACGTGATTTAAAAAATGAATTAGCAGCCGTTGCAAAAGGACAAGCTTTTTTATTGCAAGGTGGTGATTGTGCCGAAAGCTTTGCAGAACATGAAGCTGATAATATCCGTGATTTTTTTCGTGTATTTTTGCAAATGGCGATTGTTTTAACCTTTGGTAGTTCTAAACCAGTTGTTAAAATTGGTCGTATTGCTGGTCAATTTGCAAAGCCTCGCTCTTCTGATATCGAAAGCAAAGAGGGAGTTGAATTTCCTGCTTATCGTGGGGATATTATTAATGGCATTGAATTTGAAGCCGGTTCTCGTATTCCAGATCCGCAACGGATGTCTATGGCTTATCGCCAATCTGCGGCAACACTTAATCTATTGCGTGCTTTTTCACAAGGTGGCTATGCTAATTTAGAAAATGTTCACACATGGATGTTGAGTTTTGTTTCTAACAGTCCGCAGGGGGAACGTTATGAATTATTGGCAGAGCGTATTTCTGAATCAATTGATTTTATGCGTTCTATAGGGATTACATCCAAAACACATTCTTCATTGCGTGAAACATCTTTTTATACCAGTCATGAAGCACTGTTGCTTGGTTATGAAGAGGCTTTGACTCGGATTGATTCAACTTCAGGAAATTGGTATGCAACATCCGGTCATATGTTATGGATTGGTGACCGTACACGTCAGATTGACCATGCTCACGTTGAATATTGTCGCGGCATTAAAAATCCTATAGGATTAAAATGTGGTCCTTCCATTGAACCTGATGAGCTTTTAAAATTAATTGATATTTTAAATCCTGAAAACGAACTGGGGCGGCTTACTCTCATTACGCGCTTTGGTTATGATAAAGTTGAAAGTTATCTGCCTAAACTCATCCGTGCCGTTGAACGTGAGAAGCGTGCGGTTATATGGTCATGTGATCCAATGCATGGCAATACAATTACTGCCAATGGTTATAAGACGCGTCCCTTTGATTATGTTTTAAAAGAAGTAGAGAATTTTTTTGCAGTGCATCGTGGAGAGGGAACTTATCCAGGAGGTATTCATATTGAGATGACAGGTCGTGATGTTACTGAATGTACAGGAGGGGCGCATGCTATTTCTGTAGACGATTTATCTGATCGTTATCATACGCAATGTGATCCACGGTTAAACGCAGATCAAGCGTTAGAATTGGCTTTTCTTGTTGCTGAACTCCTTAAAAAAAATCGTGCGAATGATTCGTTAGGAATTGCTGCTGGTGGGTAGGAAAAATTTGCCTAATATACTTTTAGGTCATTATGGCAGAAGAGAATTTTTAAAAAAGTGATATTTCCTGATGATGAAGAATAAAGTTGTGGTTGCTAAACTGATGAAATGATACAAAGGCTTATGAAAAATGATTTTCGGGTATCAATTGCCCAATTAAATCCTATTGTTGGTGATATTGAGGGGAATTTTTCTTTAGCTGCCATGGCACATCAAAAGGCCAAAGAAGAGGGGGCTGATCTTGTTTTATTCACGGAACTTTTTATAAGCGCTTATCCGCCGGAAGATCTTGTTCTAAAACCTGCTTTTACAAAAACATGTGAAGAGACTGTTAAGAAATTAGCAAAGATAACCGTAGGTGGACCAGGAATTGTCATTGGTCTTCCATTAAGACGCAATGGCAATATTTACAACGGTGTCATGCTTCTTGATGAAGGGCGAGTCATTGCCGAAAATTTGAAGTTTGATCTACCTAATTATGCTGAATTTGATGAAAAGCGTTTATTTTCTTCAGGCCCACGACCTGAGCCTCTTATCTATCGTGGGGTAGGACTAGGAATAGTGATTTGTGAAGATATTTGGAATGATTCTTCACTTTGTGCGGAGCTTGGTAATAAAGGAGCGGAAATTATTCTTGTCCTTAACGGATCTCCCTACTATCGTAATAAAACCTTAAAACGTATAGATGTTGTTCATACGCAAGCTCTACGATCTGGGGTACCAATTATTTATGCTAATCAAGTTGGTGGTCAAGATGAGCTCGTTTTTGATGGTGGGTCTTTTGCCTTGAATGGAGAAGGAAAAAAGATATTTCAAATGAAGCACTTTGATAGCCATATTGCTTTGAGCCATTGGCAAAAAATAACGACGGGATGGCACTGTATTTCAGGTCCTAATGAAAGTCTTCTCAATGGATTAGCGGCCGATTATCAAGCTTGTGTTTTAGGGTTGAGAGATTACGTTAATAAAAATCGCTTTAAGGATGTTATTCTTGGTCTTTCAGGAGGAATTGATTCAGCCCTGTGTACGGCAATGGCGGTGGATGCTCTTGGCTCTGAGAGAGTTCGCACCATTATGATGCCCTATCATTATACTTCACAAGAATCGTTAAAAGATGCTAAAGAGTGTGCACAACTTCTAGGATGTCATTATGAAATAATACCGATTGAGCAACCTGTTGAAGCTTTTTTGAACGCAATGGCGCCAGTTTTTTTAGGGTTGCCGTCTGATGTGACAGAAGAAAATCTTCAAAGCCGTGTACGTGGGACTATTTTAATGGCACTTTCCAATAAATTTGGCTCAATGGTAGTGACAACAGGCAATAAGTCGGAAATGGCTGTGGGATATGCAACACTGTATGGTGATATGAATGGCGGGTTTAATCCTATTAAGGATATTTATAAAATGCAGGTTTATGCATTAGCTGAGTGGCGCAATAAAAATCACTTGCACAATTTGAAAGGACCAGAAGGAATTGTCATTCCATCCAATATTATAGAAAAAACGCCTTCTGCAGAGCTGCGGGAAAATCAAAAAGATGAAGATTCTCTTCCGCCTTATCCTATTCTAGATGATATCTTGCAATCTCTTATAGAAAATGACATGAGTATTTGTGATATTATTAAACGTGGGTATTCACGGGAAACTGTTGAGAAAGTTGAACAGCTTCTTTATGGTGCCGAATATAAAAGACGACAATCTGCACCCGGTGTAAAAATCAGTTACAAGAATTTCGGACGCGATCGTCGCTATCCCATAGTCAATCATTTTCGCGATAAAAATTGAGTATTATTTTATGGTTAAAGTTCGTTTTGCTCCCTCTCCAACAGGTTATATTCATATTGGCAATATCCGTATTGCGCTTTTCAATTGGCTTTATGCGCAAGCGCATAAAGGAGCATTTATCTTGCGCTATGATGATACAGATGTTGAACGTTCTAAACAAGAATATATCGATGCTATTGCTGTTGACCTTGAATGGCTTGGTATTCAACCAGATTCAATTTATTACCAATCTAAGCGATTTAATCGATATGATGAAGTTGCGGAAATTCTCAAACAACGCGGGCTTCTTTATCCCTGTTATGAGACTGCAGAAGAATTAGAGCGACGTCGTAAAATCCAGCTTTCACGCAAATTGCCTCCTATTTATAACCGTGCAGCATTAAAATTGACAGCAGAAGAGAAAAAAAACTTTGAATCTCAAGGTCGTAAACCCCATTGGCGTTTTCTTCTTCCTAATTTTGAAAGTGATCCTTTACAAACAAAGCGAACAGAAGTTTGCTGGAATGATGCAATAAAGGGAAAGCAGACGATTGATTTGGCTTCTCTTTCAGATCCTGTTCTTATTCGTGAAGATGGAAGCTATCTTTATACATTGCCCTCTATTGTTGATGATGTAGATATGGCTATTACGCATATTATTCGTGGGGATGATCATATTACAAATACAGGCGCTCAAATTGCTATTTTTAAAGCTCTTAATGCAGAATTACCGGTTTTTGCTCATACCAATTTATTGGCGACAGTTTTAGGAAAAGGATTTTCAAAACGTAACAATGATCTTTCTATTAGTTCTCTAAGGGAAGAAGGATTTGAATCTATAGCTGTTCAATGCCTTGCCGTTTTGATTGGGACATCGCAAAATGTGCATCCCTATCCTAATCAAGCAGCGCTTTTAGAGCATTTTAATCTCCAAGATACGTCAAGATCCGTTGCAAAATTTGATATTGCTGATCTTCTTGCTTTGAATAGTCATCTTGTCCATGAGTTAACCTATGAAGAAGTAAAAATGCGCCTTAAAAAACTTTCTATTGAGGGAGATAAGGCGGAATATTTCTGGAACGCGATAAGAAACAATATTAATAAAGTCAATGATGCTGTTTTGTGGTGGAAAATCATTCATGATGAACAGAATTTTGATACAGTGGCACTAGAGGATCGTGTATTTGTGCGTCAATCACTCGATTTCTTACCTGAAGGTGCTTTGAATGAGGAAAGTTGGAAAATTTGGACAACAGCATTAAAAGAAAAAACAGGTCGGAAAGGAAAAGCTTTATTTATGCCATTACGTCAGGCACTTACAGGCATGGATCATGGACCTGAAATGGGAAAAATTTTGCAGCTTTTAGGGCGTGAAAAGGTAGCAGAAAGACTCTCTAGGAAATAAGAGCGGCTTTTTTTAAGCATTTCGTTCATTTCACTCTTAAAGAGAGTAAAGAGCGAATTTATTTACACGTTTTTATAAGCATGAAAGCAGGAATATCATCACCAAATCCAAGGGGCGTGTAATTCTTATTTTTTCGTGGGCGTTGTTGCTCAGATGGCTTCTCTTTATCATTTGCATTTTTGATACATTCTGTTTCATTCTCTTCTACAGATTTTTTAGTGTGAGCAACAGGCTCTTTTGGAGCAGTTTTCTTTGGTGATTTTGAAGATTTTTTCTTTACAACAATATCTTCTGTTTGATCATCGGCTATTAAAGTTGAGAGATCTCCATTGAGCCATTCAATTTTTTCATTACTCATTTCCTCAATGGCATTGATATATTTTTGATCAGCTTTTGTGACAATTGTAAAAGCTTTTCCGCTACGATTTGCACGCCCTGTACGACCAATTCGATGAATATAGTCTTCAGCATGTGTGGGAACGTCATAATTGAAGACATGGCTTACGGCGGGGATATCAAGTCCACGGGCGGCAACATCAGATGCAACAAGAAGTGTGAGTTTATTGTCTTTAAAATCAGCTAATGTGCTCATGCGCGAGTATTG
This sequence comes from Bartonella sp. OD88NMGDW, assembly GCF_042193775.1. Lineage (NCBI taxonomy): Bacteria > Pseudomonadati > Pseudomonadota > Alphaproteobacteria > Hyphomicrobiales > Bartonellaceae > Bartonella > Bartonella sp. OD88NMGDW. The sequence continues at coordinate 55,230 of NZ_JBHIMA010000007.1, forward strand.
GTCCATATCTCCATGAAGCGCACCTACACTAAAATTATGTCTGATGAGAGATCTAAAAAGTTCAGAGATATCTCTTTTCCGATTACAGAAAATAATAGCGTTTTGAAGTTCTGCACCTTCATTATGAATAAGTTCTCGCAAAACAGCTCTTTTATCCCATGACTTACTTCCCGATTTGACGAGCCGCTGTGTAATTGTGGTTGCGGTTGAGGATGCTTTTGTAACTTCAACAGAAACAGGAGAATGTAAAAATTGCTTTGTTATTTTTGCAATTTCTGGCGCCATTGTTGCAGAAAAGAACAAAGTTTGACGTGTAAAAGGAGTTAGCTTACAGATGCGTTCAATATCAGGAATAAAGCCCATATCCAACATGCGATCAGCTTCATCAATAACAAGGATTTCAACGCCCATCAGGAGCAGTTTACCGCGCTCGCAATGATCGAGAAGGCGCCCTGGTGTTGCTATAAGAACATCAGCTCCCCGTTCAAGTTTGCGATCTTGGAGTTCAAAAGAAACTCCACCAATCAAAAGAGCAACATTTAAACGATGATTTATTCCGTATTTGTCGAAATTTTCTTCAACTTGAGCTGCAATTTCCCGTGTTGGTTCTAAGATGAGCGTACGGGGCATTCGTGCTCTTGCACGACCTTTTTCAAGGAGAGTGAGCATAGGCAATACGAAAGAAGCGGTTTTACCTGTTCCCGTTTGGGCGATTCCTAAAACGTCTTTTCTTTGAAGGACATGTGGAATTGTTTCACTTTGAATAGGTGTTGGAGCTGTATATCCCGCTGATTCCACCGCATTAATAACTTTTGCGGAAAGACCTAAATCAGCAAAACTGTTTAAAGATGGTATCATTTTTTTATCAATTGCTCTGTGATTTTAACTGCGCTATCTAAATGATAATTATAACCAATATTCTATACTCTTAAGAGTGTTAAGATGTTTTCACAAAAAAACTAACTATAACAATCATATACACATAAAAAGCATAATACAATCATTAATAGCGAAATTGTTCTGATAAAATGCGCTCATCCCATGAATGATTTGAGTCAAAAAGGATTGAAGCTGTTACTTCTGTTGCCATTGAAATAGTAACTGAATGGACAGATTTAACTTCAATATTATCTGCAGCAGCGTTGACAGGGCGTTTGTCAGGTTCAAGCATATCAAAGCGCACTGTTACTGTATTGGGAAGCAAAGCTCCATGCCAACGCCGAGGGCGAAAAGGGCTAACGGGAGTGAGGGCCATAAGAGGAGCCATAAGAGGTAAGATAGGTCCTTGCGCTGATAAATTATAGGCGGTCGATCCAGCTGGTGTAGCGACGAGGACACCATCACAACTTAATTGTTCCATGCGTACATTGTTATCAATGGTGATGCGAATTTTTGCGGCTTGATAAGATTGCCGAAAGAGGGATACTTCATTAATTGCAAGTGCCTCGATAGAATCTTGATATTCAGATTTTGCAATCATGCGCAGGGGATGGATTTCTTTTTTATGTGCGACAGCAATACGATTGGGCAATTTTTTTTCATGAAATTCATTCATAAGAAATCCTACAGAACCTTGATTCATGCCATAAATAGGTTTGCCTGTGTTCATGACGTCTCGTACGGTTTGTAACATTGTCCCATCACCACCGATTGCAACAACAATATCAGTTTCTTCCAGAGAAGAATGACCATAAACGGAAATTAATTTATGGGTAGCTTTGATAGCGTCCTCAGTTTCTGCGGAAATAAAATGAAAGCGACTTGGTAATGTAGTCATTAAAAAATTATCCTGATATTTATAATGTATGTTGTAACTTATTTTTGAGAGTTTTGAAGTTGTAACAAAAGCTCTTTTTATAATAAAAAGAGCATTGAATAAAGAGAAGTTATTTCAAGGTAAAGTATCATTGAAAAGTAAGAGGAGTGCATCGTTAGATAAGTTACAAACAAGTAATTTTTTTATTAGAATGATAATTTAGCATTGAAGCTAAGAGTATGATTAGTTAAAAGACCATAACTGATTTTAATAATCAGTTTAAAGCACCCGTAGCTCAGCTGGATAGAGCGCTGCCCTCCGAAGGCAGAGGTCACAGATTCGAATTCTGTCGGGTGCACCAAATTCTTCAACTGCATACCATTCTAAATAACAATATTACCAAAAAAGAAGCCAATTTCCTCTTTCATGAAAATGGTCCATTTGAGTTGTTTATTAAGTTTTATAGCGAAGAAGAAAATGATTTTAAGAGAAGTAAGATTTACGGTTGTGTACATAACTTCTCGGTTAGTCATTTTGAATATCGAGATAAAAAAGCAAGATTATCTAAATATGCTTTCAATTTAACTATAAAACATTTATAACATAAAAATACATAATTAATTCAATATGTTATTGTATAATTGATCTGGCATTTTTGACAGTAGATCGCTAAATATGTTGTTTTGAGCATTAAAATAGATAGCTAAATTTGCTTTTATTCTATTTTTCGAGCTAAAGGCTTTTATGGTGAGATGGAACGCGGATGAGGAATATCACCAGTTAAAGGAATAATAATGGGGATAAAAATAATCGTCAAAATTTGAATTGTTTCAAAACGCTGTATTCGGTATGGTTATTATGGTTTTGAGAATGGGTATCGGGTGATTTCTCTATACACCAATATTGCCAGTTATGTTGGATGAGGGATTGTTTACCTTTAATCAACTTTTTTATATAGCTAGCGCTAATTACGGTGGTTATTTAGTTGGGAGTATGTTCTTTACGTTTGGCAGAATTAGGAATATATCTCTTGCTCCTCACATGCTATCTTGTGCAGCTATAGTAATGAGTGCACTTATTATTTCCATGGCGTTAACACTTGATCCGTTTTGCTTCTCGTGTTGCGAGTGCAGCAATGGTGGTTTTGGGTTCTATTATGGTCATGCAGCATAGCCATAATGGGTGGATTATTGCTTCGCTTTATGCAGGTGCAGGAGTTGGTATTCTATTAGGTAATGAATATGTTATTATTAGTTTGAACAGGGCGCGTGATGCGACAAACATTTGGTTTGAAGTATGCTATTCTTTAAGCGCATGCAATTTATGTTATCGATAATTTCAAACGATTACGTTTTTAACAATGCGATTTGTGTGTGATAAAAACGTATCATAAAGTTTATGAACTGTTATGAATGATAGCTGCTTTTCACTTTATTTGAATGTTTACATGCCTTATAACATTTGCATCATAATTTGCTTTTTATAGTCTATTCATACATGGCAATTGTTTATAAAAAATGGTCAATTGAATCACGTATAAAGTGTGAATTCTAAATGGAATTCATATGAAATAATTTCACACAAACTATTGACTTTGTTGTGTGTTTTTTATGATAAGATTCTTCTCTTATACGGCGTTATCAATTTTATTTGCAAAAATCTGCTTCGCTTTTGACTTTTGATATGGATACAACCTCTTTTGAGGTAGAGCAAAGAATTTTTTAGCCATGGAGAGTGCAACAGTGTTCTTCAAAAATCTTGATTGGTCTGTTGAAAAAATTAAAGAGGTAGATAATTATTCAGCACGTTATCAACTACCAGATTGTGAAGTACAAATTCTTTATAATGACGCAATTATCAAAGGTTATCCGTAATTTGATGTTGGAGTTTCGATTAGTACTGGTATTTTAGCTACTGCCTGCATGGTAATTGATCCCTATCAATTCTCAGCATTTACAAGATCTACAACTTGATTTTTATAAAAAGGGGTTGAGAGTTTGTGAAGAAGAAATATATGCGGATTGGTTGGAATTAAGCTTGATTATCTCTTGAAATAGGCGATAGAAAAAATTGATCTTCATAAATGCTTTTATTCCAGATATGGAGCACTACCTTGGCAAAAGAGTGAAGTTGAGGCAATAAGGTTATCAAGATAGATGATGCAGATTATAGCTACTTCATATTGGTGCACTGGCTTTATTGGGTAATGTTGCAACCTTACAATCTTATTATCAAAGTTTCAGTGCAGGGGATCATTTAGCTTTGATGAAAATACCCAAAAGACTCATCTTGAACGTGCATTGGCTTTAGCTAAAGAAGTGGTGAAATCTAAGAAACTCAGCTACACTTTAATTGCAAAAGTAGCAAAAAATATGAGCCATGTGGAAGAAAAACAAAGTTCTTAATAAGAGCTTTCCAGAGAGGTGGAGCTTCATTCTTGGAAGGAAAAAAATAGCTAAATTTATCGAAACAAAAGATAAGAAATATCAAGAAGATCTCAAAAAATTATAGGAACCAGAGTCTAGTGTAACCCTGCCATTATCAGTTGAGTGAACCCAACAATGGCGGAGTTCTATCCATTGGCAGAAATCTGATGTTTGAAAGATGATTTCTTGATGTGAAGCTAATGTTATAATAAATAATTATTATAAATCAATATGTTGTATATATTCATAATTTTTGAGATTAATGACCATTGACAAATAATTTTGCATCATTTTTTCTCTTACAGCTTTTTGTAAATCATCAATGAAAATTTTTATAATGGAAAGTTTATTGATAACATAACTTTTGTATGTTCATTACTTTACGCTTAAAAAATATAAAAATAATGAAATGCAATTAAGTCATCAACTTCTTATTCTTTTCAATTTTTAATCATAAAAAAATCTTTTTATTCATCTTGCTTATAAAAAGAATTAGCTTTTTTCTGGTAAGACAATTGGAGAAATAAGGATTTTAGATATGTTTCGGCGTTCCATTTCAATCACTTTAAAGTGTAAACCATCAGTTTCAAAACTTTCTCCCTCATTTGGTAAATGACCAAACTGCCAAAGCATAAAGCCTGCCAGAGTCGTATAACGATCTGCTTCATCCACAAGGTTACGCCCAAGATAACCACTTAAACGGCGGATATCAGCATATCCCTCAACAAGAAGACTGCCATTTTCAAGTTGTTCTGCGATCATGAGTTCTTCATCGTCATCGGGAAAGTCTCCTGCAATAGCTTCAAGAATATCGGTTGGTGTTGCAATTCCTTCAAAAGATCCATGTTCATCAACAATAATTGCAAGCTGAATCGAAGAATGACGTAATTGCTCCATCAATCGTAAAACACTTGTATTTTCATGAACAACGAGGGGTTCTCGCATAGCTTTTTTCCAATTAATTTTTTTCCCCTCAGCCAAATTCAAAAGAAGATCTTTTGTCAACGCAACGCCAACAAATTCATCTACTTTTTCACGCGCAAGAATTAAGCGGCTATGTTTAACCTTTTGTAATTCTTCACGCATTTCATTTTCATCAGCATTTAAATCTAACCACTCAATCTCATTACGCGGCGACATGATAGAGCGAACAGGGCGATCAGCTAAATCGAGAACACCACGAATCATCTCCTTTTCTTCTGGTCTAAACAACTCAGAAGCTGCAGCCTGTTCAGCAATAACATCTACAGTCTCAGCAAGATGACTATCTTTACTTCCTCCTCCTAAGAGCCTCAAAACAGCATCAGCTGTTCTACTGCGTAGATCATTTGTTTTAATCATTTTTTCACGGTTACGACGTCCAATTTGATTAAAAGCTTCAATGAGAACAGAAAAACCAATAGCAGCATACAAATACCCTTTTGGAATATGAAAACCAAATCCTTCAACAATGAGAGTAAAACCAATCATCATCAAAAAACCAAGACAGAGGATTACAATAGTGGGATGACGATTAATAAAACGCATAAGAACACCAGATCCGCACATCATTACTCCCATAGCAGCTATGACTGCGATATACATAACTGTTGCCTGCTCTTTTGCAATCATCCCTGTTGCGGTAATAATACTGTCTAGTGAAAAAACGGCATCCAGCACCACGATTTGAACAATTACTTGCCAAAAAACAGCATAAGCAACGCCTGTTTTTCTTTCATGTGATACCCCTTCTAACCTTTCATGTAATTCTAGCGTTCCCTTTGCGAGCAAAAAGGCTCCACCACCGATTAAAATAAAGCTATGCCAACTAAAGACAAAAGATGAAAATGAAAGAATTACCCTATCGAGTCTCATAACCCATCCGATAACTGTAAGAAGGAAGAGCCGCATAATTAATGCTAAAGTAAGACCTAGAAAGCGTGCGCGGTCACGCAAATGCAGTGGCAATTTTTCAGCTAAAATTGCAATAAAGATAAGGTTATCTATTCCTAAAACAATTTCGAGAAAAACCAACGTGATCAAACCAAACCACGCATGGGGATCAGTGATCCATTCCATCATTCCTTACCTTTTAGAAGCTTAAAAGCGCGCGATTGACAAAAAAAATTCATAGGCTTTTATTCGTATATTGGATCATGAACATTGAATGTAAAAAAATTTATATTCAACGAAAAAACCAGCAAAATATTGCTTGAATGCATGTGATTACTGATAAAACAAAATGATGCCCCATCCCGCTTAAAACCACAAGAAGGTTCCTCTAAATTTTGCTCGGGCATTATGCTCGATAATCCTCCAACTATAGATTCTGTATAACAATCAGAACATTTATTTATAAAGCTTCTTATAATGGGTTTATTTTTATATAAGATCAAGTGGAGAATATCATATTTTTAACCTTACAGACAATGAGTCTATATAACAAACAACAAAATATCTGGACATCCATCCTTAGGAGCGTTATAGAAACGCTCATTCTCATCTTTTGGGAAGCTTATGGGTGATTAGCTCAGTCGGTAGAGCAGCTGACTCTTAATCAGCGGGTCGTGGGTTCGATCCCCTCATCACCCACCATTCGATTTTATACCATAAATAACTTAATTGATTGCGTAAATTTTTTAAGATACGAGTTGCTAAATAAAATTGGGAAGTAGGATTTCCCCATATGCGTTTGTTTAAAAGTGAAGATTGTTGATATAGCTTAGTCATCAGGTTTTGTACTTTTAGAGGGCTTAAAGAACTTCCAAAAGACATTTAAAGATCTTTTAATGCGTATTGTTTCTTTTTTTTAATCGCAATTGGTAAGGAGAAGTTTCTTACCGACAATTGTGTTATTAAAGGGGTATAAAAATCAACAGTTTTCACTTCTTTTAATATAAATTGATTAAATTTTTTTTGGATTTTTGGCATATTGTTTAAAGATAGAAGAAACTTTACATTTTAGTTGTGTCAGTAGCGTGGATATTTTTTGATAACTCTCCTACTTAAACAAAAAATCTCTGTAATAATCATCAGTATTCCAAGAGGATAAATCAAGATAAAACAAAGTAGTTAGATGGACATAACAGGAATAAAATTAGATCAGTTTAATTGTTTAAAGCTAATACCTGCTAAACGACAGAAAATAAGCTTTAATAAGGCTTCAAGTTTTTAAATATTAGACCTTACAGTTACGCTATACTGTTTTGCCTTTAGCTTAACCGCTAAAAAGATAAACATTAAGAAAGCTGCTCAGAATCATTATAATATATTGATTTATAATAATTAATTATTCTTTTTTTGAAAAAAACTTTATTGTAATAAACTTCTTTTGTTTCAATCCCTCTTATAATGAATTAATTAAAATTATTATTTTTGCATCATAAATGAGATTAACGTGTGGATAAAGACTATTGAAGAAAAGCATAAAAATGATTCTTATTAACGTTCTGAAGCGCTAAAAGTTATCACAACATTGGAAAAATAGTATAATGGTGCAGGCTTGCTCTTTCATTAAAAGGGTTCTTTAGGTATTCTTTATCTATAATAAATTTTCTTTTCAAACAATAAAATGAAATTATTTTCAGATAGAGGTTTTTAATTTTGCGCATTTGTTTTTTGCAAAAAGTTTTGCAATCATGTGCTTTATCTAACATAAAAATCGATTACACTATGAAATAGTACTTTTAGTATCCAATTTTATGGGAGTTTTTTTGAAGGAAAATAGATAAATATTTCTATGTTTTTCGTAAAGTAAGATTCTTATAAAAGGGGACCTTCAAGTTTCAATATAAAAAAGATAAATACAAATAATGATTGTATTAATTTACATATACAATCGAATTTAGTATAGATTATAATCTTTATAGGCATACAAAAAAGAAGTCGTTGATAGCCTTTTATTTATTCAGGTGGTGTTTTGGAGGCTCTTTTCCAATATTGATGCGCTTCAAAAATGGCGACCACAAATAATGAAATGATGAGCGGTATAATCAAATAAAACATTCTAAAGACAATAAGTGCTGCAATAACATCGGTTGGATTTATATTGGGCATGCCTGTTATGAAGAGAGCTTCAAGAACTCCTACTCCTCCTGCTGGAGCATTGGAGAGAAGAGTTATCGTAAAAGATGCTAGGAAAACACCAAGAACAGAGATAAAATGAATATCTGCATTGTGTGGGAGAACAGCATATATAATTCCTGCTGCTCCTAAAAGCTCTAGAGGGCTAATGAGAAGCTGTTGAATAACAATTTTCAACCGTGGATAAGAAAGTTGAATTTTCTTACCTAAGCGTAAGGGTTTTAACTGAAGCCAGCTACCAAACGTATAAAGTGCTATACAGCTGAGTAAAATTGCTCCAACCGTTGTTCCTAACCATTCAGGAAGTTCTTTGTGAATGAGGGTGATAATTTCGGGTTGCAGCACCAAAACGATTCCCAAAAGTAAGATTGTTCCGATTACAAAAGTAAAAGAGCAAAAACCTACTAATATTGCGATTTCTGTTCCGTTTAATCCTTTCATTTTATAGGCACGATAGCGCACAACGGCACCAGAAAAAACTGAAGCACCGATATTGTGTGAAAGAGCGTAGGTTGTAAATGAACATATAGCGATAAAAATCCAAGAAATTTTATGCCCTAGATGTTGCAAGGCAATTCGATCATATCCAGCAAGAGCAGCATAAGCTAGGAGAGAACATAAACAGGCTAGTAACCAATGCTGTGCATTTAAATCGCTCAAGCGCTCCAATACATCCCCAAATGAAATGGCAGAGAGTTTCATATAAAGAATCCGAATAGATATCAGCATTGCTAAGATACCAATCAAGGGCCATATAAATTGCTTTATTTTCACGATTCTTTATCCATTTTATGTTTTCTGTAAATTTTCATGGTTGAGCGTATTCCGTACAGATCTTCGTTCCGTTATATACTCCATAATGCCATTGGCAATTTCTTCATCATCCGTTACTACAACATCAGCACCTAAATCAATGAGATATGCTGTTTCTGTGTCGGATAATGCATGTGTGATTATATGAATATCTTTCTTCATATCACGTATATTCACGATACATTCTCCTACTTCAATGGTGCTTCGCATTGTAATAACAACTTTATGTGCATTATTTATATTTGCTGCGTCCATTATTTCTTGTTGAATGATATTGCCGCAAATAGCCTCAAAGCCATCTGCAATCGCTTTATCAGAGAGGCGTTTTGATTCTTCTACGATCACTACAGGTTTACCTCTATTTATTAAAGATAATGCAACACACTTACCAATACGACCATAGCCAATAATTACGATATGGTTATTTTTTAAGGTCATCGGTAAAAAATCTTGGTCGGGATCTTGTGGATCAATATCAATAATTGTTTGGGCATTTTGTGAAGATGCAGAATTTTTTTCTAGACGTTTTTTAATTTTATTACAGGCAATGAAAACAAGAGGATTGAGCAAAATAGAAAAAATTGCTCCTCCAAGAATTAAATCATGAGCGTCATTGTTTAAAAGTCCTAAGCTTAAACTTAAACCAGCAAGGATAAAGGAAAATTCTCCGATTTGGGCAAGGCTTGCAGAAATAGTCAAAGCTGTTGCATTAGAATAGCGAAAAGCCTTAACGATGAAAAAGGCAACAGCAGATTTTCCGATTACGATAATGAATAAGGTTGCTAAGAGAGGAAAAAAATGAGTTAAGAGTTTCTCTGGGTCAAATAACATGCCTACAGAAACAAAAAAGAGAACAGAAAAGGCATCGCGCAGTGGTAAAGATTCTTCTGCGGCACGGTGGCTTAATTCTGATTCACTCATGACCATACCAGCAAAAAAAGCACCAAGAGAAAGGGAAACACCAAATAAATGAGCGGCTCCGAAAGCTACTCCTAATGCAATAGCAAAGACGCTAAGACGAAATAATTCACGGGATCCCGATTGTGCGCTCATTTTTAAAAGCCATGGGATAACGCGTCGCCCAATGACGAGCATAAGTGCAATAAATACAATCACTTTCAGGATGGTGAGACCAAAAATACCCCAAATACTTAAATCCAACCATTGAACAAGAGGATCAAACGCTTCTTTTTTGGTATTGCTGATGGCACTTGCCAAGGAAGGGATGAGAACAAGTATAAGGACCATTGCTAAATCCTCAATAATCAACCATCCAACTGCAATGCGTCCTTTTTCTGTTTCAATAAGATGACGCTCCTGCAAAGCACGTAGCAGGATAACAGTACTTGCTATGGATAAAGCAAGACCGAAGATCAAACTACCACTGAAGCCCCATCCCATAATCAAACCAAGGCACAAACCTAGAAAAGTAGAAAATGCCATTTGTGCAATAGCAGCGGGGACAGCAATAGCTTTGACAGATAAAAGATCTTTTAATGAAAAGTGGAGCCCAACACCAAACATCAGCAAAATAATGCCAATTTCAGCAAGTTGATTAATGATGACGGAATCTATTTTAAATCCGCCTGTATTGGGTCCCACAATAACACCAGCTAACAAATAGCCTACAAGTGGTGAAATACGCAAACGGCTAGCAATCATTCCCAAGAGAAATGCTAAACATAAACCTGCAACAATAGTTGTGATAAGTGGTGTGTCGTGGAGCATGGATTATTTACTATTCTTGATCAAAAAGCGAATGAATGAAAATGATTATATTTCTATGAGAAGAGAGGCGAAATGTATCATACGTATTAAATGGCATTTTTATTTCACTTTGGTATTCGCACGATTATTTCGTTCACGCCACCAATTTCCTAGCAGGAGTAAAATAGGAGCAGCAATAAAGATAGAGGATGATGTTGCAATAATAATCCCAAAGACCATGGGCAATGCAAAATTATGCACAGCACTTCCACCCCATATCGCCATGGGGAGCATAGCAAGAATTGTTGTGGCTGATGTAAAAAAACAACGTACAAGAACCTGATTAATTGACAGATCAATCAGCTCGCGCAACGGCATTTTTTTATAAAGACGCATATTCTCGCGCATCCTATCATAGACGACAACTTTATCATTTATAGAATATCCAACAATTGTTAAGAGTGCAGCGATAGCCGTTAAATTAAAATCAAATTGAAATAAAGCAAAAAAGCCAATCATTTTTGTGGTGTCTAGAATGAGAGTGATAATTGCTCCAATGGCAAAGAACCACTCGAAGCGTAACCATATATAGAGAGACATGGCAATAGCCGCAAGAATAACAGCAGTAAAAGCAGCTGTGGCAAGCTCGCCTGAAATTTTGGGACCAACAACTTCTATTTGATCGAATGTGGTATCGGGATAGATATTTTGTACAGCTGTTTTGACCTTATCAATGGCGATGGTTTGTTGTGCTTCGCTACCGCTTTGTTTCTGCATGCGAATTAATACGGTATTTTCGTTATCAATATTTTGCAAGGTAACTTCACCAATATTAAGAGTAGAAAGCTTGGAACGCAGAGTTGCTAGATCTGCTGGTGCTTTCGTGGTAATACTCATTTGGCTTCCGCCAATGAAATCAATACCGAAATTCAATCCAGGCTTAAAAAAGAGAAAAACTGAAGCCATTGATAAAACAATTGAGACGCCAATACCAATGAAGCGTGCTTTCATAAAGTGGAAAGTTGTGTTTTGTGGCAGGATGTTGAAAGCAGAGTGAATATGCAATTTTTTAATTTTCCATTTACGAACGATCCAAATCATGATGATGCGTACAATGGTGATATTTGTAAACATGGAGATGATAATACCAAGCAACATTGTTACGGCAAAACCACGAACGGGACCAGTACCGAACCAAAATAGTAAGACGGTCGCTATAATTGCTGTAACATTTGCATCAACAATGGTTGCAAAAGCGTGTTTAAATCCACGATCTAGGGCTGCAAAAGCACCCACACCTTTTCGACTTTCTTCACGGATACGTTCATTGATGAGAATATTAGCATCAACGGCAATACCGATGCCTAAAATAATACCAGCAATACCAGGCAGGGTAAGCGTAGCTCCCAAAAGACTCAGTGCAGCAAATGTTAAAATCGTGTGTAGAGCTAGTGCTATATTGGCAATTAATCCCCAAATGCGGTAGAGAAGAAAAATAAAAATTGCAACAAGAATAAAGCCAATTATGCCGGTGTAAAGTCCCATTTGGATGGCATCAGCACCAAGATTTGGACCTACGGTTCTCTCTTCAATGACCGTGAGTGGTGCGGGGAGGGAACCAGCACGAAGCAAAGCAGCCAGAGTTGAGGCTTCTTTTGGGTCAAAGTTTCCTGTAATTTGGCCTTGTCCATTGGGAATGACACTATTGATGGTCGGAGCGGTTAAAACCTTATTATCTAAAACAATAGCAAAAGGACGGTTAATATTTTGTCGTGTTATATCGGCAAATATTTTTGCACCAGCGGAATCTAGAGTAAATGAAATAATGGAACGTCCTGGTATTTGGGGGTCAAAACCTGCACGGGCATCTTTCAGGACATTTCCATCTAAAGCGATCTGATCATAAATCGCATAATGTTGTGTTGCATCAGTATATCCAGGAAGAATAGAAACACCTATAGGGGGATTATTGGGGTCCACATTAGAAGGAACAAGATGAAAACTCATCTTAGCGGTTGTTCCTAAAAGATCACGTAGTTGTTTTGGATCTTGTAGTCCGGGCAATTGGACCATAATACGATCATTTCCGACCTTTTGGATGGCTGGTTCTGAAACACCAACTTGATCTATACGGCGACGGATGATTTCTAAGCTTTGTTCAATAGCATTGCTTACACGGTCTTTTATACCAGCTTCCGTTAATGTGACGCGGAGAGTTTCATTTTGAGCACTGATCGTGATGTTATGTTCTGTTGTACCAAAGCTACTGTGTATGGGGGTTATTAATGTTTTCAAAGCAGAGAGTGCTTTTTCAGTTTGCGATGGATCAGAAATAAGGGCAATAATGCTATCTTCAACGATACGCACACTTGAGGTGCGGATTTGTTTTTCACGCAATACATTGCGTACACTGCCTAAAACTATGTGTAACTGATCGCGTTTTAACGTTTTGCTATCAACCTCGAGCAGGAGAGAAGAGCCTCCTTGAAGGTCAAGACCAAGTGCTACACGGGTGTCGGGTAAGAATTTCGAGTTTTTAACTTGTTCGTATGAAAATAAATTGGGTAAGGCAACATAAATGCTGCTTAAAAGAATAAAACAATAAAGGGTAGTTAACCAACCAGGTGTACGCATGATATATTCCGCTAATAGGCAATCTAACAGTTATTCAAAGTTAAAAGCACAAGTAAAATAAGATGATCGTTTTATATTCAAGGAAGAGAATTTAAGTGTGTTCATTAGGAGGAGCGCGTTTATTTGAGAAATATTGCGTTTTAACGCTACGAAATCGCGTATCAATAGCTGGAATCTTTATTAAAAAGAAATCCAATGTTAGGATTTTTTGAAGGGTTCTCGTAAAAATAGATTCTGTATGGAGTGTTACAAGTTTTTTGTTTTCAGTTGTGGTAACATTCAACTGATCACGCTTATTGTGTAAATCAAATCTATTCGTTTTAATGGTATTATTAGTGTGTGACTGTTTGATCAAATAGGCACGCGTTCCTAGGTTGCTCGTCAAGAATACACCTAAACTGGATAGAAAAATCCAAGTTGTCAAAGGAAGAAAATTTTCTTTTTTGCAATAGAGGTGCAAAAAACACATGCTAGAGTGCCTTCTTTAATCTTATTGAGTTCAGCTTATTTATTATCCTTTTCTCTTATTATCAGTATTATAGGATAAGGGAAAGCTTTTATAAGATTATTCTACAAAAGTTGAAAATATCTGCTTTATACCATATTAAGGAGGGGGGGATAAAATCCTTTTTGTGCGCATAAGGTCGATATGTATTCATTTTGTAGAGAAAACATCCACATACTTTTCCTTCTTTTGGGGATTATCTTTGTATTTAATTCTGGTGCATGGGGGAATAGGGGTGCACAAAATACAATTGTCGAACAAACAATAGATTCTTATTCAGTTGATGAAATTATTCAACAACAACAGTTGATTATTGAGACTCTTGAAGAAAATAGTGAAACTTTAAAAAGAGATTTTGACAGAAAGTCAGAAGATGAGCGTTCTTTAGAAGAATTGCGGTTACGTGCACAAGATATCAGTGAACGTGCTATTGAGGCAGCATTTGTTTTGCGTCCTCCTCTTAATGAGATTAATACACTTCTTGATCAATTAACAGAGCTTCATCGTGACGTAAAAAAACTGAAAAGCTCAGTGAAAGAGTATTCTTACTTGATAGAGCAAAAAGCTAAAATTAACAGTATCATGCTTCGTTTTGAAGAAATTTTCTTAGCGGCAAATGGGATAGCTGAACTTTCTATTTCTCAATCTCGGGAGCTTTTTAAACGCACGCTTACGTATAGGTTTGAGTTTTCGATTCCGATGGTTAAACAGCTCGCCCAAAAAACAAAAGAGGCTTCATCAGATTTTCTTTTGTTGTTAAATTATTGGTGGAATTTTATATTTTATTTCAAGTTGTTACAACTATTTCTTTCCTTTTTAATTCCACTTTTTATCACTTTGGGTCTTTCGTATTTTTCTCGAAAAGTTCTTGTTCATGTGTATTGCCACTTTAGGAAGTCTAATGAGGAAATATCTTATTTACAACGCTTATTGATCGCCTTTATTTCAGTTCTCTTACCTTCGCTTATATGTACTCTTTGCGTTTATCTTGTGTTGTTTTTGTTTCGTAGTTTTAACTTAGATCTAGGTAAGCTTACAACAGTTTTTGATATGATAGGTTGTCAGATTATTTTAGTATTTTTAATCAATCGCTTAGCAATTGTTCTTTTATCTTCGAATATGCCCCATGCGCGTCTTTTCAGTATTGCACCATCGTCTGCTTATCAATTAGTGATTTTACTCACTTCTTTAGCGGGTGTGTTGGCATTTGATGCTGTTCTTGATAGTATTTATCAAATCATTTCAGCGCCTCTATCTTTGACAATTGCTAAAAGTTTTATTGCTGTTTTTCTTGTAGCGATATTGCTGTTTATAATATCATTTGTACCTTTGCGATTTAGACGTAAGCGTTTTCAAGGAGAAAAAAAAGAACCATACTTTTGGCCATTTTATATACGCATTCCTCTTATTGGCTTGGGGGTACTGCTCTTTGTGTTAAATCTTTTAGGTTATGTTGGTCTTGCACGTTTTATTATGCAGCAAATTATGATTGGTGGAGCATTTTTAGTTCTCATGTATTTAGGAATACAAAGCGCTCAAGCACTTGGAACTAAAGGCCAATTTATGAAAACAACGGTTGGTCATCTTTTGATGCAGAGGTTTCATTTAGAAGAAAAAACGATGAATCAATTGGGAGTTTTTGTGAGCGTTTTTCTCAATTTATTTGTTGTTGTATTTTGTGCAATGCCAATTGCTGTACAGTTTGGATTTTCCTATTCTGATTTGAAAGCAGTATTGTGGCAATTGGTTACTGGTTTTCAGATTGGAAATATTACTCTTTCTTTGATTTCTATTATAACAGGAATTATTTCTTTTTGTGTTTGCTGGTTTCTTATTCGCCGATTTATTGGTTGGTTAGATAGTGTGGTGTTGGTCCATGGAGAGTTTGATTCTGGTATACGGAATTCTATCAAAACAGTGATAAGTTATGGAGGCGTTGTTGTGTCTGCTTTGACGGGATTGTCAATGGCAGGTTTGGATCTTAGAAATTTCGCTCTTATTGCTGGAGGACTTTCACTTGGTATAGGTTTTGGTTTACAGAATATTGTCCAAAACTTTGTCTCTGGACTTATTATTTTAGTTGGCAGACCGTTTAAAATAGGAGACTATATAGAATCTGGATCAGTAGGTGGTGTTGTTAAGCGTATTAGTGTGCGTGCAACGGAACTTGAGACCATTCAGCGTAAGACGATTATTATTCCCAATTCAAGCCTTATTAATAACAACGTTAGTAATTGGACTAGACGTAATAAAGTAGGACGAATTGATATACCAGTTACTGTATCATCTAAAGTTGCTCCAGAGCATGTTGCTGAAATTTTGTTGGAGATTGCTTTTGCAACAGAAGGCGTTTTAAAAAATCCTACCCCGCAGGTGAGTTTTACAGCATTTGATCATAAGAGTTTTTCCTTTAATTTAGCTATTTATGTGCCTAATATTACCTCACCTTCTCATGTAACCAATGCTCTTCGATTTGTCTTATATAAGCGTTTTGCTGAGGAAGGAATCTTAGAATGCTGAAATATATTTATGCTTTGATTACAGTTATTCTATTGAATATTTTTACCATAACAGCTTTTGCCGCAACAGTGAAGAATACAGATTTAAAGGTACAGTCTCTCATTGTTGTCGAGGGAAGTATACCTTCAAAAGTTTCTTTAAATACTCATCAAACAATTACAATTTGTATGAAGGGATGTTTTATAACTTTTCCTAATAAAGACCGTTTTGCAATAAAGGCAGATGATAATATAGAAATCAGTAGGGGAAGAGCAATTTTTAAATAAAATGATTGAGAATTTTTATTTAGAGATAATGTTTAGAAGGATAATGATATTGTCGTATTAATAATCTCATCCTTTAGAAAATGGTAGAAAAAAGGTATGATTGTAGTATAAAATAGGTATATTTTTTATACTATATAGAATCTAAAGTATGCATTTTGGATATAAAAATATTGAGGTATTTATAATATTTTTAATGAATATCGATTTTTTAAAAATAGTTACATCATTTTTAGAATTTTTCTCATAAAAAAATTTATAAAATATACTATTTTGTTATTTTTTGCGTTTGTTTTGATACAAAATGCTTTATATTTTATCATTTAAAAAATATAATAGGTATTTTTATTAAATATTTATTATTTGAAGTATTCATTATTCTAATATTTTAAAATTTATTTGATAATATTAAATTTTGATGTAATTATATATTAATCTAGTGATAGATTTAAATGTAACTATAAAGGAGTACATGCGATTTTTCGGCATAAGATTTTATAAAACTTTGTTTTTCTAAATGTGATTTTTGATTATATTTAAATTTAGCAATGGGGTATAATTTTATGAATACAAAATTTATAACAGCATCTTTTTTTTCTTTGATTTCATCTTCTATAGTACAGGCTGCAGATGTGGTGGCTCATGAGGAGCCAGTACACGTTGCCTCAGAAGTTGTTGCTTCTTCACCTTTTTCTTGGGCAGGTATTTATTTCGGGGGGCAAGTGGGTGGCTTTTCAGGTAAGACTTCTGCAATGACGCGTGATGTTGATATTCCTCTCTATCCTGATGAGGAGAGTAAAAGTAAACCATGGATACCTGTCGAGAAACAGTATATGCCTGAGCTTTCTGGATTTATAGGTGGTTTTTATGCAGGTGTTAATTTTGATCTCGGTAATAATTTTATTGTGGGGATTGATACGGATATGCTTTTAACGGAAAAAAAGGATACAAAAACAAGATTTCATGCTGATGAATCGAGTGCTGGTGGAACGGGCACTGAAGGAGCGGGTACTGAAGGAGCGGGTACTGAAGGAGCGGGTACTGAAGAATCGGCTTCTGATTCTGAGGGAGTAGGGACAGTAGAAAAAAGTCAAAAAAGGGCGAAACAAAAAAGGGCAAAACTTGTCAAGGGCCAGGGTAGAGGCTTTTCTCGCTCTGTTGCAGAGGGTAAAGAAGAGAAAAACAGTTTAACTTTTAATCATACGTTAAAACAAAAATGGACAGGTGCTACACGGGTGCGTGTTGGGTTTTCTGCGGGGCGTGTGATGCCTTATATTGCTGGTGGTGTCGCTTATGGACAGTTTCAAGATATTTTGTCGACAATAATTACGGGAGATGAGCCTTTTAATAGGACATCAGATGTAACAAAAACAATGATTGGTTATACTCTCGGTGGTGGTGTTGATTTTGCAATGACAGATCATCTTGTTGTGCGTGCGGAGTATCGTTACTCAGATTTTGGTAAAAAGAAATTTAAAGACGAGATTGAAGTTAAGTATAAGACGAATGATTTTCGCGCAGGAATAGCTTACAAATTCTAGTTTTGTAGGATAAAGGAGCTTAAATTTAAAAGGTTCTATCTCTTTGATAGGGCCTTTATTTTTTAAATGGTATGCATTGTAAATGCTATTTTATAGTGAAGAAAGGGTCTTTGATTTTGAGTGATGATGAGGAGATAAGAAAGAATTATTTAAATTCTTAATTGTTAAGAATAAAAATTCTTTGGTTCACAAGGTATAGTTAAAATATTTATTTGCAAAGAAGGAATGATTCGTTTTTTGTATTATTGCGGTGATCACATGATAATATCGTTATAGCGTTAAAAAAGTAAACTTAAAGATAGTTTTTCTATCTAAACAATTAGAAGATGAAGAAAATTCAACATGGCATTACGGTGCGCTCTTCCAAACTCACGGGCTGCTCTCTTTACTTCTTCACGGTCGACGGTTGTTTCGCGTAGTCGTTCAAGTGCAATTTTTTCGCTTTCAAGCGGAACTTGCATCTGCTCCAGTGTCTATTTTGTATTCATTGGCTCCATCTGTGGAGGCTTGTTTTATCTTTGTCTGTGGTTGTCCATCAGGCGCTAAAAGTGAAGCAGGGCGCTTTGTTGGATTCTCATTCCATATGGCGATTGCAAGAGCTTCATTGATAGAACCATCTTCAAAAAGAGCCTCATCAAATTTTCCTGTTTTAAATCGTGAAAAACCGTATTAGGAGAGACACGCATCTTTTTCACAAACGCACGAACCGATATGCTATGCCGTTTTTTTTATTCATAGTTTCTCTATTTTGAATGATTTGTCTGAATTATTGTACACTTTAATTTTATTGATGGTGTGATATTTTTCGTGTACATAAAAGTATATGAAGATAGTGTAGGATGGACCAATAAAGAGCTTTAAACATTGATAAACATAAGCTTGATTTTGCTGATGTTATTTACTTTGACTGGGAACATGCTCTTATTGATGCACAAATTCAAATCGCATGAGGGCTATTGGACATTTTTCTGATGGCATCGTAGTTGTTGTTTTTGCAAAGCTTGGCAATGAAGCGGTGTCCATTATCAATTTTCCTCAAGAGAATAAGAAAGAGAGGTTTTCAATGACTAAAAAAACCTTTGGAACAGGATGTGGCTACACAAAAGAAGATTGGGACGCTGTGGATTCCCCACCACTAACAGATGAAGAACTTGTAGGCCTAAAGCCAGCTAAAGAAGTTTTACGTGCTTCTTTTTTTATATGTAGCACAAGAACGCCGCAAATATGGGCGTCTACCAGTTGAATCTCCCAAATAGGCGGTTACTTTATTTCTTTACCAAAACGTTATTGCCTCTTTGTAAGAAACCGGGGAGAGACTGGCGCGTGCGTATGGGGAAGTTTTAAAAAAGCAAGTGGTATCTAAACCAACCACCTCCTCATTTTTAAGAAAGAGGAGGGGATTTCTGTTTTTTACTTATGCAGCTTTCATGAAAGATCTTTTTAAGACCTGTTTTACTTCTTTAATGAGAGCTTTATAATGTTCAAGTTCTTTTTCGAGTCCATTTGCATCTAACAAACGTTTTATCATCAATCCTAAGATCTCTTCAACACCGGCAGGTTTTTTTAAACACTCATAAGAAAATAATTCATAATCAACAGATTGGCTTTTCAACTTTTTTCGCATTCAATAAAATAGCGACATGTTTGACGTCCTTTCTTATTGCGTTTAACCATTGAGAACTCTTTTGCTATATCTAATCTAAGGTGATAATTAATTGCTGTAACAGCCCTAGATTTTACGCTTCCCAATTTTGGGAACCGCAAATCTTGTGTTTTTATGAAATCTTTTCCTTCTTCAAATTTATACTGATTAATACGATCTGTAATCCAATTAGAAAAACGTTTTCCTATTCCAAAAAATGTGTGCAACTCGCGTGCGTTTACTGTTTGAACAGCTTCCGGATTAATAACCTGTTCTCTAATTTCTATAAGATTGTTCATAAATAACTCCTTGTGTTTAGATGTTTTTGATTGACACTCAATAAAAGGAATATTTCCTTTTGATGCTACAGGGAGCAAAAATAACATCCAAGCGGTTGGTTCTACTCTCACCTACGCACGATGGAACAATGCTTCTTTCAGGTGTCTCTCTTGAACAAATGAATGAGATCAGAGAATTAATAGAACAGACAAGATCGGATGAAAGTAAGCTTCTCTCTTTCATAGGAGTAAAAAACTTCACAGATATGTCTTATAAACAAGCACAAACCGCTTTGTTTTCTTTGAAAAAAAGCAATGCTCTCGCAAATGAATAAAGCACAACAAGAGCAACAAACGGCGGTGTGAGATGGAGCAACGAACAGCAGAATAGTTTCAAGCACGCTTGGGTAAAGTCACCGCATCTAATGTCTACAGCGTACTCAGTAAGGCAGCAAAATGTTTTCTGAAAAGCAAATGTGAAGATTACAAAATGAAACTCATAATAAGAGCGCTTAACAGGAGAAATAAGCCAATCTCATACAACACCTGCTATGCAATGGGGCATTGAACATGAGGATGATACCTTGAAAGAATATGCATTCATTTATAATGTCGATATAATAGAATGTGGATTCATCCAACATCCTACAATAGAAATAGTTGATGCAAGTCCTGATGGGTTCATTGGAGAGGACGGTTTAATTGAAGTCAAATGTTCACAATCAACGACTCATCTTCGTTTTTTTGTATATGACGAAATCAAGCCAGAATATCACGTACAGATGCAATTCCAAATGGCATGCACCGGACGCAAATGGTGTGATTTCATGGACTATAATCCAAACTTTGTAGGTAAATCTACTGGTTTGAGAATGAAAATCAAACGCATCCTCCATGATGAGAAACACATTGAAGAGATTAATAAAACTGTTGAAACCTTCTTAGCGGAAATAGAACAAGAGATGCACAAGATTTTGACAAAAGCCGCTTAAACCTATGGGGGTGCTTCCCCCAACACCCCCGCCCATTTAATTAATATAAAAAAGAGAAAGGCAATGAGATGATACTTGATGATGGAGATAGATATGTAACAACCCGTGAATGTGCAAAGCTTTTTAGTGTATCCACAACCACAATTTGTAATTGGGTATTTCAAAGGGGTATTTCCAGAACTATATAAGCTAGGTAGAGCAGTGAGGTGGAGAAAGAAAGAGATCTTAACCGTCACTCCAAAGAAAAATAAGGAGAAAATAGGAGTAAATTAGGTAAAGTTGTATAAACCGTATAAGGTGGTCTAAAAGCTGGTCTGAAAATGGCTATTTAAAGAAAAAATCTATATATTTCAATATGTTTAATAAATAAAATGGTGCCCAAAAGAGGACTCGAACCTCCACGCCTTGCGGCACAGGTACCTGAAACCTGCGCGTCTACCAATTCCGCCATCTGGGCTCATAAAATTGATCTAAGCGTATGAAGCAATTCTGTCAATGAAATTATAGAATTTATTTTTTTAGCTTAAAACGATTGAATTGATTTTTTGGGAGATCATGATTTTAGAAGTTTAAGGTGCGAGGACTATCTTCGATAAAATTGTTGAATCCGAATTAAATGTATAAATAATAGGAATGCCGGTCGCTAATTCTTGAGATATAATTTCCTCACCGGAGAGACCTTCAAGCGCCATAATAAGAGCACGAAGAGAGTTTCCATGCGCTGCGATCAAAACAGTTTGGGAGCGCAAAATATGAGGCTGGATGTGGTAAAGATAATAAGGCCAGATGCGCGCACCGGTGTCGCGTAGGCTTTCTCCATTCGGGGGCGCAATCGTATAAGAGCGGCGCCACATTTGCACTTGCTCTTGTCCCCATTGTTGGCGTACTTCATCTTTATTTAAACCAGAAAGATCACCATAATTACGTTCATTTAATGCGGGATTTTTTATCACTTCTAAATCTGATTGTCCCATTTGCTCTAAAATGTGCTGAGCCGTTTTTTGAGCACGCTGTAAGGCAGATGTATAAGCGATATCAAACTTCAAACCATATTCTTTCAGTTTTTTTCCTGCTTCTATCGCTTCTGCATGACCTTTTTCTGTTAAATCGGGATCTTTCCAACCGGTAAAAAGGTTTTTGAGATTCCATTCACTTTGTCCATGACGAATTAGTACAAGTATGCGTTCCATTATGAATTGCCTCTATTCTATTGATTGTTTAAAATTCATCGTTCAATCCCAAAACATCGAGCATTGAATAAAGACCGTTTTCATGATTTTTTGCCCACAAAGCTGCTTTTAATGCGCCATTGGCAAAGATAGAGCGTTCTTGCGCTGTATGTGAAAGAACAATGCGCTCATGGGAACCGGCAAAAATGACACTGTGTTCTCCAACAACTGTTCCACCACGTGAACAAGAAAAGCCAATGGAGCCTTTTTCGCGTTTACCTATATAACCATTGCGTTCGTTGACACGCACATTTTTAAGCGTAACATTGCGCCCTTCAGCTGCTGCTTGGCCAAGAAGAAGGGCTGTTCCAGAAGGGGCGTCAACTTTGTTCGCGTGATGCATTTCATAAACTTCGATATCAAAATCATTGGCTTCTAATGCTTTAGCGGCTTTCTTTACAAGGTTGGCCAAAAGATTTATTCCAAGGCTCATATTTCCGGATTTGACAATTGTTGTATATTTCGCAAAATCTGCAATTTTTTCTTCTTCTGTTTTGCTAAATCCTGTGGTGCCAATAATATGGACAAGGCTTTTTTGAGCAGCGTAGTTAGCATAAAGAATACTGGCTTCTGGTTGAGAAAAATCTAAAATACCTTCTGTGTTAGAAAAGGCATTTTCAGGATCGTCAGTAATGCCAATCCCAAGAGAATCTGAACCAATTAAGGCACTGGCATCTTTTCCTACAAACGGTGAGCCTTTGCGTACAAGAACAGCACAAAGCTCTACATCTTTCCTCTGTTGGATTGCTGTAATGAGTTCACGTCCCATTCTCCCATTTGCACCAACAACTGTAAGGCGCATTCTTATCTCCTTATAATACTTCACTGTGCAGTATAGGCAAATTCTTGCCTTCTTTCCAATGGTTCTTTTTCTTTATAGGAAAAAATTTTTCCTGCTTTAATTTATCTTCTTGTGCTGTAAAACACTGTTGTTTAGAGCAAGTGATATAAGATTTACAAATTTAAATTAGAGATGTTTTTCGTTAGAGTGTGTCATGAATATTCCTAAATAAGGTTTGCTTATGAAACCTAATGAAGATTGTGTATTACTTTACGCTTTTGTTTTTTTTGTTCTTTAAGGGGGGCGTTCTTTATGCAAAACAAGATCTCCCAAACAAATACACCTATGTTGTCAATTCATGCTTTTCTTTAATATTTTTTCACACACCAATTCCATGTGTGATGCTTAAGCAAGCGATATTGATTGTTTCAAATTTGATGAAGGTAATGAGAAAAAGGTATTTGGAATTGATGATTCAAGTTAAAAAAACGATTATTTAATCATTTTATATCAATATGTTATCCATTAATAAAATCACGTAAAAGGGGGTAGAAATAAGGGACCAACAAGAAGTTGAATTGTTTATACATGAGAATTGGTCGGATTCTTTATCTTTTAGGAAAGTCAGTTGAAAAAATTGTTATGTTGTAAAAACGCATGATGAGGCTTTGTTTGTTATAGAGAAAATAGTACATATGTTATGTAATGCGTTTTTTCATATATTGGGGAGAATGGAGGATAACATGTGTTAAGTATTGTTATTTTATTTGCCTAGCTTCCAGTGATGCTACAGCTCTTATATTTAAAGAGATTCTTTAAAGTCTTTTCTTAAATAATTTTTATTCCTGTGCTAATATTTTTGTGATACGTCAAGAAAGTGATTTTTTTCATGCATTATAAGGGGGATAAAATAAGAAAATATTATGGGGGGCTTATTCTCTGTTTAATATGATTCTAAATCAATGTATTATCGTATTGTTTATACGCATGCATAAAAATTCATAAGCCTATAAATATCCTTTAGATAAAATATCGTTTTTACTTTTTTTGTGGAAGAAGGCTAGAAATCAAGATCTGCATAGTGAGCACTTGCAACAATTCCGCGGACGCGATCTGTTAAAAGAGAACGAAAAGAAGGGCGTGATTTAATTCTCATATACCAGTCTTTGGCAGCAGGAGATTGTTCCCAGTCAATTTCCCCTAGAAAGTCAAGTACAGAAATAGAGGCTGCTGCTGCTAGGTCTGCATAGGACAAGGCAGAACCGACTAAGCTATCGCGAGAGGCACAGAGCCAGTTGAGATAGTTCATATGTGGTAAAATATTGGCACGTGCATTGCGTAAAATTTGTGAATTAGGAGCACCACCACCAATGGCAAGTGGCATTTCACGTTTATGGATTCGTTCTCGTACGATATGGCGCGTTGCTTCATTTTCGAATTTATTTAAGAACCAGTCATTGAGACGGCGTACTTCCGCACGATCTAAAGGATTTTCCGGAAAGAGCTTATTGTCTTGTCGTAAACTTCCATGTGTTTCGTCTAAATATTCGCAGATAACAAGAGGACCTGATAATGGAACCTCGTGTTCATCGAGAAAAACAGGAACATGACCAGCGGGATTGAGGGCTAGAAATTCGTGTCTTCTTGCCCATTCATATTCTTCAATCAGTTGAGTGGCTACACCATATTCCCCAAGAATGAGGCGTATGAAGCGCGAGGCAGCGGATAGGGGAGAGTGAAAAAGTGTCAGCATAATTTACACTATCAAATAGAGTTGATGAGAATTCTTTCAAGTAATCATTTTTATAAAGATGCTTGACTAGAAGTACAAGATCATTAGCAGCTGCTAGTAATTATAATTAATAAATTGTTAATAATAGCAATTGTTCTTTTATGCGATGGTTTGCAAAATGGCAGCACGTAATTCTTCTAAACCGAGAGCTTTTTCTGAAGAGGTTACAAGAAGCTCAGGATAAGCTGCCGGACGTTTGAGAAGCTTTGTTTGTGTGCTCATAATTAATTTTTCCAAGGCATTTGATTTGATTTTATCGCTTTTTGTCAAAACAATTTGATAAGAAACGGCTGCTTTATCAAGGAGAGCAAGAACATCTTCATCATTATTTTTGATTCCGTGCCGTGAATCAATTAAGATATATACACGTTTTAATGTTGTGCGCCCCCGTAAATAGCTAAAAATCAAATTTGTCCACGCATCAACCAGATTTTTAGGAGCAGCAGCGAAACCATAACCAGGCATATCTACTAATGCTAGAGGGGGAAGATCTCCCAGCTGCCCACTGAAGCCATCGGGGACAAAATAATTAAGCTCTTGAGTCCGTCCTGGTGTATTTGAGGTGCGTGCTAAGCTTTTTTGTTGGACGAGTGCGTTTATTAAAGATGATTTTCCAACATTGGAACGTCCTGCAAATGCAATTTCTGGTGGTCCTTCAGGGGGGAGAAAGCGTATTGCTGGTACACCACGAATAAAAATCCAATTGCGAGAAAAAATTCCAGAAAGGGAAGAATCTCTTGTCATTCATGCACTTCTTTTTTGGGTGATTTTCTCCACATGGTTTTCAGATTATCGAAAAGCTCAATTTTAACTCCTTGGCGCTTCATCATGATACCTTGCTGAATGATTGATAATATATTGTTCCATGCCCAATAGATAACGAGACCAACAGGAAAAGAGGCGAGCATAAAAGTAAAGACAACAGGCATCCATGTGAATATCATCGCTTGGGTTTGGTCTTGAGGAGCGGGATTCATACGCATTTGTAAAAACATCGTTATTCCCATAATCAAAGGCCATGCACCAATCATAAGGAATGTTGGAGTTGTATACGGTAAGAGACCAAACAAGTTAAAAAGAGAAGTTGGATCGGGTGCCGCTAAATCTTCAATCCAGCCAAAGAAAGGGGCATGGCGCATTTCAATGGTGATATAGAGAACTTTATAAAGAGCAAAGAATATTGGGAATTGAACCAACATTGGCCAACAACCAGCAAGGGGATTAATTTTTTCGGTTTTATATAGTTCTATTATTGCTTGTTGTTGCTTGGTTCTATCATCGGGATATTTTTCTTTTATTTCTAGCAACCGCGGTTGTAAAAGCTTCATGCGTGCCATAGATTTATAAGATTTATTGGCTAGAGGAAAAAGAAGAGTTTTTAAGAGCACCGTGACAAGAAGGATGGCGATACCAAAATTTCCTGTTTGTTTATAAAGGACATCAATGAGAGAAAACATTGGTTTGGTGATGAAATCAAACCAGCCCCAATCAATTAAAAGAGCAAACTTTTTGATTTTTAGGTCATTTTGATAGTTATTAATAATTTCAACTTGTTTTGCACCAGCAAAAAGCCGATTTGTAATAGTTTTTGTTTCATTTGGAGCAATCGTTAAAAGCGATCCTAGTAAGTCAGACTGATAATGCGTTTGCAAACGATCAAAATAAATAAAACGGCTTGTATATTCTTTATTTTGCGGGGGAATAACTGCTACAGCCCAATATTTATCGGTAATACCAATCCAACCTCCTGTTACTTTGGAGAAAGTCATGCTCTTTTGCCCATTATCAGGATTTGGATCAAGCTCTGCTAAGGTTTTATATTTTTCAGTTTTGAGCGAATCTCCTGCAATACCTATCATACCTTCATGAAGTAAATAGGTTGCATTTGTATGTTCTGGTGGTGCTGCACGTGCAACGCGGGCATAGGATGAGAGATATATTGGTTGATCACTTTCATTGCTGATAGAATCTTCAATGGTAAACATGAAATGATCATCAACAGAAAGAATACGCCGGAAGATCTGTCCTTGTCCATTATTATAAATTAAAGTGATAGGTGTTGAAGGAGTCAGGATTGTATTGTTTCCCTCTATTTGCCATTGTGTATCCGATTGTGGCAAAGCTTTTGCTGGTAAAGATGCACTTGCAAAACCAAATTCAGCAAGGTAGGTCGTTTTGAAACCCTTAGGATTCAGCAAATCGATTTCCGGTGATTTTTTATCGACTGTTAAACGATATTTTTTGAGGTGAAGATCATCAAATTGTGCACCAACAAGATTAATAGAGCCTTCCAGTTCATTGGTTTTGATCGCAATACGCTTTGTTTTGGCCAATACAGCTTTCCGGATTTCAGGTGTCATTGGCTGTTCGATGATAGATGTTGCTTGATGCGTTGAGGTATCGTCAGAAAAATTCGTCGTGGTAGTAGAAAGGGTTGATTGTTCTTTTGACAATTGCTGTGTGATGACTTGTTGTTTTGGTAACTTTGCTTGTTTGGGAGCAACATGAAGAAATTGCCATGCGATGAGCACTACGAAAGATAAGCCAATAGCGATAAAGAAATTGCGGTTATATTCCATCCGTACACCCTTGTTGTTGTTGCTGATGTTTTATTTTTGGTTTTATTCGCCGATTTAATTCACTAATTAAGGATGTAAAAGGCGCATGTAACGCATCACGATATGCTACAATGACATAGTCTGTTCCTGCTTCCATGTGGTTTGTTACACCAACTCTTACGGCTTCACGCAAGCGCCTTTTGATACGATTGCGTTTCACAGCATTACCGTTTTTACGGGTAACCGTGAAGCCTACACGTGCAACAAGAGAATCTTTTCTTTCTGTTGTTTGTTCACGAGATTTAACTTCGAGCAAAAATAAAGGACCACGCCGCTTTTCTCCTGTACGGACAGCCAAAAAGTCTGCTCTTTTGCGAATACGGCAGGGATGTTTTTTCTTCATAAAAGAACATTTCGCAATTTCACTAAATGCCTGCAAGCAGGCATTAGAGGTTCATAACAAAAGTTTCACAACGAAGAAATGGTGAGCAATCCTCAACGGTTGTGAAAATTTAAATGGTTAAGCAGAGAGCCGCTTACGTCCACGAGCACGTCTTGCAGCAATAACTTTACGTCCTCCAGCTGTAGCCATGCGTGCACGAAACCCATGGCGGCGTTTACGGACAAGTTTAGAGGGTTGGTAAGTACGTTTCATTTATTTAAATACCGCGGAGTGCGGCCCTTCTTAATCTTCGTTTTATGAGCAGTTATGCGCGAGATGAACGATTTTATCCTATCATACGGCTGTTAACCCATAAGGAAAAATATAAAAAAAGTCAATCTTAGATTGTTTTTCTCGCTCTTGAAAGAATACAAAACACCTTACAACCGTCTGTGATATTTTTTTACGATACTGTAAGAGTGTCAGAAATAACGATTGAGTCTACAGAAAATAAATGACTAGGGCGTTAAAGAATTAAAGAAAGTGTGACTGATTACTGTATACTCAATTTAAAGTATCCTTTAATATTAAAAAAATTTTTTCAGTTTTTGTTTTTACAAAATTTTTATCAGAACATTCATTAAATTGGTTGTAGAAAAATACGATTGATAGGATTTTATAGCAGATTTTATGTTTGAGATTCTTTATTTAAGGATGGTTTCATATTTTTAAAGAGAAAAGAGAAAAGAGAAAAGAGATAAGATATAAGTAATTTATACTTTATAATTCTGAGTAAAGTAGAAAATTATCAGGTGATGAACCTGTAAGTATTTTTCGTTCTTATGCTTGTATTTGCTGGTATTTTTATAGAGAGGAAAGAACTTGGATTCTATTACAAGTGAGGCTGTCCGCAACGTATTACGTAAAATCAAAGGACCAGATCTTGAAAGCGATATTGTGTCGTTGGGGCTTCTTTCAGAAATATTGATTGCTGATGGTAAGGTTTTTTTTTCCATTACAGTTCCTGATGGAGGTGTGCAAGAATGGGAATCATTGCGTCGTTCTGCTGAAAAGATGGTATGTGCTTTGGAGGGAGTGGAATCTGTTGTTGTCACACTTACAGCAGAAAAAACAACAAAGGCAGCACCTAGACGGAGAGCAAATCTCTTACCGATCAAAATGCCCATAGAAGGTGTGCGGCATGTGATTGCTGTTGCTTCTGGAAAAGGAGGGGTCGGAAAATCGACAATGGCAATAAATATCGCCTTAGCTTTACAAGATTCTGGTTTCAAGACGGGGGTGATGGATGCTGATATTTATGGTCCATCTTTGCCGCGTTTGACAGGACTTGTTAATCAAAAACCACAGCTCATTGAAGAAAAAAAGATTCAACCTCTTGAAAAATTCGGACTTAAATTGATGTCGATGGGATTTTTGGTTGAGGAAGAAAAGCCGGTAGTATGGCGTGGTCCTATGGTTATGGCAGCGGTAACGCAATTGTTACGAGACGTTTTATGGGGACCTCTGGACGTTTTAGTCGTTGATATGCCGCCCGGTACAGGGGATGCACAACTAACGCTTGCACAACAGGTACAGTTAACAGGTGCGTTGGTTGTCTCTACGCCCCAAGATCTTGCTTTAGTGGATGCGCGTAAAGCAATAGAAATGTTTATGAAAGTCAATGTTCCTATTTTAGGAATTATTGAGAATATGAGTTATTTTATCGCTCCTGATACGGGAAAACGCTATGATATTTTTGGCTATGGTGGTGCACGGGCAGAAGCGGAACGTCGAGAAGTCCCTTTCTTAGCGGAAATACCGCTTGATGCAGCTTTACGATTTTTTTCAGATGAGGGGACCCCTATTTTTGTTGCTAAGCCTAGTAAAGAGCATACTAAACTGTATCGTAAAATTGTTGATCAAATAAAAAATCAACTTTTTTAAATGGATATTTGTTTGAGAAAGTTTATTAAAACACAATCATGGAAGACGTAAAAATAGTTGCTTCTTTGTAAGGGGAAGTTTTAATGTGTGAGTAGAGTATATAGGTTAAATAAACAAAAAATTATTCATGCGTTTGGATAACCTGAAGGGGACCCAAATTAGAAGAGATAGAACCATGAGGTAGAAAAAATATTGGTATTGAGGATAAAAGAAGAAGACAGAAAATAAAAATAATTTAGAAAAATTGTAAAAGGTTGTAAAAAATATTTTAAAAATCAATTCTCTTCATAAGATGATATCTTTTTCAGGTGTAAAAAGCATTTTTCGATATGAGTTTTCTTGATATAAATCTTCAACATTTAGCTCTTTCTTATTGAGATGATAAAAAAATGTTGGTCAAGTCTTTTTAGAAGCATTCATTTTTTGCAAAGTAGCCTCAAGAGCCGTTGTTAAAGCATTCCTTCCCCCTTGATGAGAAAAGTAATTTGACAAAAATTCATTTGTTCCACCCTTTGTTGAAAACTCTTTTTCAAGCAGTGCAAAATCGAGAAGTGCAGAACGATCAGTTGCTATAGTTTTACGCATTTCATCCGTAAGATTTCCAAACATCATGGTAAGGAATTCTGCTGATTGCTGTTTTTTTAACCCTTGTGTTATAAACCACTGATGGGCTGTTTCTATAAAATTAAAATATACTCCCATCAGAGAACCAGCTGTCATAAAAAGATTAAACTGCTCTTCCTTATCCAGCACCAATGTGCCCCCCAATGCGTCAAATAAAGTGCGTAAGAAGGGATGATCGGGATAGATTGGTGTCAAATTTTTGCATTCTGCAACAAAAGGTAATGGAACAGCACGATAAACTTTATGATTAATCCACTCTTCTATTTCTGCTGCTTTTGCCATAGCAAGTACGGAAATAACCAGCTGTTCTGGACGAAAACGAAGAGAGCGCAAAACGTCTTCTGCAATTTGGTTGGGTAAGCAAAGAAAAACACAATCACTAACATCGAGCAATGTTTGGTTATTTTCAGCAATCATAACTTTGTTATAAGTGTTTGAAAGGCGCTCTGCTGTTTGTGCATTGCGAGGTGAAACAACAATAGAAGAAACATCAAAGGTGCTTGTCATTAAGCCATTCACCATTGAAGCACTGATTGTACCCGTTCCTAAAAAGCCAAGTCTCATTTCTATTTCTCAGTTTTACAATTTAAAAGGAATCTTAATCAACATCTCAAGTGTTTTAACTAACATAAACGCTAATTGAAGAAGCAACACATAACATAGCAAAAATAATCAAGCCCAAATAGATTTTAGGCTTGTCAAAGAGAACGGCAAAAGCAGAAAACCAACCAACAACAGCTGCGGCTAATGCAAATAAAAAACCTGGTTTATTCATAAGCACAATATGCATTGCCATTAAACCACCAATAATCAGCGCTCCAAAAACAATGAGCAAACCTGTTGCAAACTTTTCATAATCATCCATATTTCACTCCTTATAGCGCTCAATTATTACACACTTTTTAACGCACATGCACATAAAAACGAAATGTTTTTTATTGAATATGGTTAAAACGGGGGCTGCCTTTTATTGATCAGATGTAAAAAATGCAGGGATATGCTGTGGCCAACGCCAAGGTAAAACTGCAATTAAATCAAAGCGTACAGATAAAAGGGCATAATCTTTTTGCCGTGCGAGCCAAATATCGGCAGCTGCTTCAATTCGCCTTTCATTCATTCGGGAAACCGCTTCCATTGCTTCAGCCAACGATGAACGTGCTTTAACTTCAACGATTAACACAAGATTTCCACGTCGTGCAATTAAATCAATTTCCCCACATTTTGTTTTAAAACGCCTTTCGGCAATGTGAAACCCTTTGCAACGTAGCCACCAAGCGGCCAATTTTTCTGCACGAATCCCTCGATAAAAAGACTTTTGTCTACGTTTTTTTTGTATCATTTTACGCATTTTTTAAAAAGATTAATCGCTGAAAAAGTTCCTGCTTTTTAAAACCGGTCTCTTTTGCAACCAAAGCTGCTGCTTGAGCAGCAGAATGTGTCCGTGCGCGTTCTAATAGCATTTCATCAATTTCTTGATCACTTATCACATTTAAAGAAGAGGATGATTCTCCAACAAGCACAACAATCTCCCCACGAATATGTGCTTGTTTTCTGTAATTTTCCAACAAATTCCCTAAATTGGAAACATCTACTGTTTCAAACTTCTTTGTTAATTCACGACAAATGGCAGCAGGTCGATCAGCCGAAAAAAGAGTGACCATATCCTGTAAAGTTTCAACAAGACGATGCGGTGATTCATAAAAAATCAAAGTTGCTGGAATCTCTTTTAATTGTTCCAATCGTTTTCTGCGCTGTAGCTTGCGTGCACTCAAAAAACCTGCAAAAAAAAAGCTATCAGTAGGAAGCCCTGTCGGTATAAGAGCGGCTAAAAGAGCAGATGCTCCAGGAATAGGAATAATTTTATGACCAGCTTTACGGGCTTCTTCCACCAATCTAAATCCAGGATCAGAAATAAGTGGTGTTCCCGCATCTGACACAAGCGCTACTGTTTTGTTTTCTGCTAAAGCCGCTAAGAGCTTCGGACCCGCTTTTTGCGCATTATATTCATGATAGAGAAAAGGTTTTTTTTGAATACCGTAACGTTCCAACAAAACACGTGTTACCCGCGTATCCTCACAGGCTAAAATATCAATTCCTGCAAGCACTTGCAAAGCACGAAGCGTAATATCTGCAAGATTTCCTATAGGCGTTGCCACAAGATAAAGCCCTGATTCTATAACGGGTGCAGAATAAGCATGCGCACCTATAAAATATGCTTTTTCACACATGCTCTTTTCTTTTCATCAAATTTCCCTCACCACAAGATTTTTATCCATACTCATAAGTCATTTTGGCTCATTTTTACCAGCACATTTTTTATCCTTATAAAGGCTTACCTTACTCGAATAATCGATTACTCTCTAATAAGATAATCTCATCTTTAACGTCTTAATCTAACATTATTATCTATTTTGATCTGCGTTATCTTTTTTAGTAAAAAAAATTCCACCAATATTCTATCAGCTCCATGATTTTCTATAAAGTTTTTCCTTCGAGAACCAAAAAACAATTTTACCTATGCCACCATCTCACGCTTGGCTGTGCTCTTTTAAAACTAAGATTTTTAGATTATTTCCATAACGCCTATCTTTCAAATATTCTCTTGATATCCAAACTATTTTTCTGAGAAAATATAAACAGCCTGTTTTGAAACATAAACAGCTAACTGTATTGTTATTGATCAAATATAAGCCCTTATCAGCAAAATATTTGATTTTTTCATATTCTCTACAGCTTTAACAGTATGAATGAGTACCTTAGAAATGTTTAAGGCTAATTTTTATCTTAAAGATTTGATTTATAACGGAGAGTTTATCATTTTGCATATTGATTAAGAGCTATCTCTTAAAAACAAGCCCATAAATATAATGCGTAAAAAGCGGGGATAATCCGTGGTCTTTTCTTTTTAAAAGATATTGTGATTCTTTTGAAAGTTCTAAAACTGAATGGACAGATGATAGTAAAGAGGAAAACAGGTTTTTTCCTTTCAGATTTTATATTCTTGCTAAATGAAGCTGTATTTTCGTTTCAGAGATTACTCAAATAGAATAGGCAATATTTTTTCTCTAACTACAAAAGCTGGAACGGCGCGCAGAGCTTTCATTAACCTTAATCTTTCTTTTAAATATATCACTTGTGTTAAATTTGGATGTTGATTGACAAGCAACAGCGAAAGCACAAGCTTTATAAGAAAAACAACCCTATAAAACGCGTCATAGAGTGGTTATGAAAGCTATTTTGGTTTTTTATCAGATGGTTTTGCTAATAGCGATAGTCTCCATGGCTTGGCATCTGCTTATTCTTACGGTGTTTGTACACATTCATTGCAGTATATTGGTAAAGGTTAGATGCAAGGCGATTATCCTTGATGAAAAAATAAAAGGTTAATGTAAGGTTAAAGATTTTTTTCGTGTCATTATCAGTAGAACCATTGAAAGGGCTTGAACAAGCATGCTCTTTATTTCGTTATCTCGCAACGTTTTTTCTACATTTGTCTGTGGTTTTCTTTAGTGAGCATTACTTGGCAAAGTTTAGGAGAAAAAATAAACTTGAAACGCATCGTCATGGCTTTTGTTCTTGGCTAGTTAAAACAATTGATGTTTCTTATGAGGGGCTAAAAGCATTTTGGATCATGTGGGAGAGGGAGCAAAGTAGAGCGGACTTATTTTCCTTCTTTTCGAGAAGCGCGGCTGTTTCTTTATTGCAGAATTTTCAAGAATATATTCATTATTGTTTTGTCATTTAGATAAAAATTTTTGATAAAAATATGTTATGTTTTGCTATTGAAAAAAGTCATACGGTGGGGAGAGTGTTTTATATAAGAATAGAGTCCTTTTTACATTGTGTATGCAGGAAGGTGATTGATAGATTTCTGATCTGAGGAGAATATTTTTATTCATTGCGTTTTGTATATTTCAATTTTAGGAGAGTGAACAATGATTGTACATTGGGGAATTACATATTGGGATAGAAGGGGCCCTCATTGCCTTGCGGACAGATCCAAGTGATATTTTGGTTCGGATCTTTGATGTCGCATGTTTTACAATGTATGCAATTTGAAGCGTTGATCATATAAGTCAGATGATCATTATCCTCTAGCCACTCGTAGACAGCGGCGGGGCAATAGCGTGTAGAGGGTCCTCCATAGATTGCATATTCGGAGTCTTTTTGTTTTTTTAATGAGGCTATTTTTAAATGGCAAGGTTGATTTTCTTCATGGTGCGTATTGGAAAGGGCAACACTTGAAAGGCGATCAAAGGTTACAACGCCATCTGGTTTTGGGTAAGCAATGGGTTGAAATTTTTCTGCTGGTTCAAGATATGCATAATCTTCCTTTTTGTGGGGGAGTGTTTTAAATAAGGAAAATCCGAACAGTTGTTGCCACCACATATCAAAACCGGCAAGTTTAATTCCATATTTTGTCCCATATTTTGCCCAAAGCGGTTTGGCATTTCGCACTTTATAAAGATCTTTGCCAATGAGCCCTTTTCGCCATTGTTCTTCGATTTCTTTAACCTCATCATGGGCACGCCCTTGGGCAAGAGCGGTAGCAATTTTATCGGCAGCTAATATGCCAGATAAGATGGCATTGTGTGATCCTTTGATACGAGGAACATTGACAAATCCAGCAGAGCAGCCAATAAGCGCCCCACCAGGAAAGGTGAGTTTTGGTACAGATTGCCAACCTCCTTCGCTGATAACACGTGCACCATAGGAAAGACGTTTTGCACCTTTGAAGATTTCATAGAGTTTTGGATGTGTTTTAAAACGTTGAAATTCTTCAAAAGGAGAAAGATAAGGATTTTTGTAATCTAAGTGCACAACAAAACCGGCAGAAATGATATTGTTTTCTTGGTGATAAAGAAAGCCACCACCACCGGTATTATTGTCCAAAGGCCAACCCGTGAAATGTTGCACTAAACCGCGTTGGTGTTTATGGGGATCAATTTCCCAGAGTTCTTTGAGGCCAAGACCAAAATTTTGTGGTTCACGATTTTTGCTAAGATTAAAATGTTGTATCAGTTGTTTTGCAATTGAGCCGCGTGCTCCTTCCGCAATCAGAGTATATTTTGCCAATAAAGCCATACCAGGCATATAATTTTTTCCAGGGGTTCCATCTTTGTTAAGCCCCATATCTCCGGTGAGAACACCAATGATAGCTCCGTTATCTTTTTGGATGATGGGTTCTGTTGCAGCAAAACCAGGATAGATTTCAACACCCAACGCTTCAGCTTTTTTGCTTAGCCAGCGGCAGACTTTCCCAAGCGAAACGATATAACATCCGTTATTTGATAAGATTTTGGGATGCAAAATATTGGGCAATAGTGTCGCTTTTTGAGGCTTTAGAAAAAAAAATTGGTCTTGGGTGACGGGGGTTGTGAAGGGATGGTCGTTGTCATTTCTCCATTCTGGTAAGAGTGTATCGATACCAATGGGGTCAACAACTGCGCCCGAGAGAATATGTGCGCCAACTTCGGTCCCTTTTTCAACAATTGTGACAGAAAGCTCAGGATTAATTTGTTTAAAACGAATTGCGGCAGAAAGTCCCGCAGGTCCTGCTCCGACAATGACTATATCAAACTCCATACTTTCACGTTGGTCATGCAGAGGTGCTTTCATGGTTTATAAAGCTTTCTCCAATTCTGGAACAATTTGGTGGAGATCACCTACAAGGCTGTAATCCGCAATTTGCATGATGGGAGCTTCTTCATCTTTATTAATGGCAACAATAATTTGTGCATCCATTATACCGGCTAAATGCTGGATTGCACCGGAAATGCCAACAGCGATATAGAGTTCAGGGGCAACGACTTTTCCTGTTTGTCCAATTTGCCATTCATTGGGGGCGTAGCCTGCATCAACTGCTGCGCGGCTGGCACCTAAAGCGGCATCTAATTTGTTTGCAAGAGGAAGAAGAAGTGCCATAAATTGTTCTTGAGAACCAAGACCACGCCCGCCTGATATAATAACACGTGCAGAGGTAAGATCAGGACGATCACTTTTGTTGGTTTCTGCTTTTACGAAAGAAGAAAGATTTGGATTAGGAGCTGGTGTTATTATTTTAATGGGAGCAGAATTATTTTGGGAAGGCGTTGGTGTGAAAGAAGCTGTGCGAACTGTTATAATTTTTTTATAATCATTGGTGCGGACAGTTTCAAGTACATTGCCTGCATAAATGGGTCGTTTGAAGGTATCGGGTGAAAGAACGGCGGTAATGTCTGAAATTTGCATAAGATCAAGAAGGGCTGCTACGCGTGGCATCACATTTTTCCCAGTGCTGCTGGATGCAGCCATGATCACATCATAATCATTTGCTAACGTGAGAATTGTATCTGCCATAGGCTCGGCAAGTTGATGGGCTAAATAGTCTGCTTTTGCAATAAGAACTTGCCGCACACCACTAAGTTTAGCACTATTTTCCGCTATCGTTTGAATTTTTTCTCCGCAAACCAGAATATCGATATCATTACTGAGTGCGCGTGCAGCGGTGAGCACTTTTGCTGTTTCTTCTGTATTATGATCAGCCAATAAAAGAATTGCCATAAGTTTTTGCCCTTTTATGTGAGTGTTGCTTTTACTCTAGTGGTGAGAATATTAAATGCAGTTCTTTTGTTTTAGTGCACTGACAAGCTCTGCTACATTCGCCACTTTAATACCGGGTTGACGGGGTTTTGGCTCTTCAACGCTTAAAATTGTTAAGCGTGCTTCCGTATCGATGCCAAGATCAGCAAGAGATTTTTGTTCAATGATTTTCTTTTTTGCTTTCATGATATTGGGGAGAGAGGTGTAACGCGGTTCATTGAGCCGTAGATCGGCGGTCATAACCATGGGAAGGGGAAGACAAAGAGTTTGTGTTCCATTATCAACTTCACGAGTAACTGTAGCATGCCCATTTTCTATATTAAGATGTGAGGCAAAAGTTGCCTGTCCCCAACCAAGAAGAGCAGCGAGCATTTGTCCTGTTTGATTACTATCGTCATCAATTGCTTGTTTTCCTAAAAAGACCATATCGGGTTTTTCTTCATCAACAATAGCTTTGAGAACCTTAGCAATTGCTAAGGGTTCAAGTGTTTGATCCGTTGTGACAAGAAGTGCGCGATCAGCGCCCATTGCAAGTCCTGTTCGTAGAGTTTCTTGGGCTGCTTCTGGGCCAATTGAAACAAGAAGAACTTCTGAAATTTTACCGGATTCTCTCTGGCGAATAGCCTCCTCCACGGCTATCTCATCAAAAGGATTCATAGACATTTTTACGTGAGACAGATCAACACCTGTACTATCGGGTTTGACGCGTATCTTGATGTTATAATCAACAACACGTTTGACAGCGACAATTATCTTCATAATGATCCTCTTTGTTTGTATGCCCACAAGTTTATAGCAATACTCATAAGAAACCAAATTGTTTAGAATGAAGTCTCATTTATAACTTGTGTTCTCTTTGATATAAGCTTTTTTACGTTTACTTGTACTTTCTCGTCGTTATTTTCAACCTTCATATTTTGCATTGCTATAATTGCCTTATTTGCTTGAATAAAAAGTAAAAAAATCAATCTGTCTTGTGAGAATATTCTTTTTT
This sequence comes from Bartonella sp. OD88NMGDW, assembly GCF_042193775.1. NCBI lineage: Bacteria > Pseudomonadati > Pseudomonadota > Alphaproteobacteria > Hyphomicrobiales > Bartonellaceae > Bartonella > Bartonella sp. OD88NMGDW. The sequence continues at coordinate 93,255 of NZ_JBHIMA010000007.1, forward strand.
AGTTTCTTATGCTTTGTTTATGATGGTGCAATAGGCCCTTTATACAATGAAAAATTAAGTGAAAAAGATAAAAATGGGGGAATGATTTTGCTCTTCAAATCTTGAAGACAGAAAAATTAAAGAACTTTCTTTCAAATATTTTGGATAAAGATTGGGGAAAAATATTTCTAACAAATGCGCAAAATAAAAAGTTTTTAGGAGTTCTTAAAGCTCTATTTACTAAAATAGACCACACTTTCTCATCATTTGTTGCGATTCTTTTCAAAAAGGTTAATGAGGGGTAAGCGTTTGTGAATACGAAGGGTCATACGATCGATCAGGCGACCAATCAGATTAGGCATGGTAAATTCTTTTCTTTTGTTGAACAGAAAGAGAGAATGGATACTTCTGTAGAAGTAACGATGTCAGATATTGCTCAAAAATTACGCACCGTTTATACGCAAATGCAAATGAAGCATCCGCCCCATTCTTTGATGCAGCAGAGTTCTGTAGAAGAGCATTTTAAATCTTACTTAGATGATATTAGTCGAGCCATTTTGGCTGAACATTATATGCGTCGTCAAAGAGAAAAAAAGCTTTTTGAGTCTTTAGAGCAGATTAAAACAATTGTTAAAAGTTTGCAGAGTGAAAAAAAAAGCTTAGAAGAAGAAGCGGTAACACGACGGGTATCTCGTTCAAAATCACCTGATTCTGTTGTACAAAAACTTGCTCATATGGAATGTAAGGACAATCAAGAACGTTTATTCCTTCAAAAGGTGCAAAATTTTTCGAAACAAAACGGTATAATTCCACTCCAAACAAATGTTGAAAATACGTTGCAGCAAGAAAATAGAAGCTCTTTGCCCAGTGATGCTATTTTGCTAAGTGATGCTCTGAAACCTTCTTTTAAAAAGGATGAGGGAGTAGTGAAGCGTGCTATAATAGAAGAAAAGGGTATGATGGGTGTTCAGGCATCTAATCATTGCAGTGAGAATGATTTTTCTTCTTTAAAGGTGCAGTCTCGGAAACATGTCTCGTTTTTATCTTATTTGGTAAAAAAAAGTGTTCTTTGTTTTTTAACCGTTGTATTTGTGCTAGCGATAACGTTATGTCTTTATAGCTTTTTAAAAGGAGCTCGTTTTTTTTAATTTGTATGATGTTGATGTTAATAGATGTGAAATGTATTGCGCATTCGTGTTTGTGCGAAAGCTATAGAAACTAAAATTATTCTTTTAAACACGCAACAGAAATTATTGGAAAAGAGGATAATTGGAGAAGGATTCTCTAGTTGTAAAAAATCTCAAATTATCTTGAAGGTTCTGTAAGTGAGTATTTATTTACCAATTGCTGAAATGTCACTCAATATGCTGATCTTGATTGGTATGGGAGTCGTTGCTGGTTTTTTTTCAGGCCTTTTTGGAATCGGTGGTGGGTTTCTCATCACACCGTTATTGATTTTTTATAATATTCCTCCTGCTATTGCTGTTGGAACAGGCGCTAACCAGATGATTGCGTCATCTGTAACAGGAGCAATTACACATTTTAGAAGACGTACGCTCGATATTAAACTTGGTATTCTTTTGGCGATTGGAGGAGGAGGTGGTTCTTTAATTGGGATTCAGGTTTTCTCTGTTTTGAAAAAGTTAGGTCAATTAGACTTAATGATTTCGCTTCTTTATGTGATTCTTCTTGGAAGTGTAGGAAGCTTGATGATCGTTGAAAGTTGGTATGATATGATGCGCAAGCGTAAGGCAGGAAAAGCCAATATTCGTCTTGCTGGTCGACATAACTGGATTCATCGCTTACCCTTAAAAATGCGTTTTCGGACATCTATGATATATGTTAGCATTATTCCAGTTTTAGGGATTGGTCTCATTGTGGGATTGTTGTCTTCTATTATGGGAATTGGTGGGGGGTTCTTTATGATACCAGCATTGATTTATCTTCTGCGTGTTCCAACCAGTGTGGTGATTGGGACTTCACTTTTTCAGATTACATTTGTGTCTTCTTTCACGACAGTTTTGCAAAGTGTGACTAATCAGTCCGTTGATATTGTCTTGGCTTTTTTGTTAATGCTTGGAGGAAGTATTGGTGCACAATATGGAACAAGGGCTGGACGGAAGTTAAAGGCTGAACAATTGCGTATGGCGCTTGCATGTTTAGTGTTGATTGTGTGTATGCGTCTTGCTTTTCAATTATTTATACGCCCTGATAATCTTTTCTCTTTGGATATTCTTATGAGATAAAAATGGGTAGATTATTTTCTTTATACATCATTGCAGGTTGCTTTTGTTTTATTTCTTTTTCTACATGGTCACATGTTGGGACGCCAGCTACATTCATTGATCAAGTTGACCACGAAACTGTCCAAATTATCGTAACAACGAATACGATTACTGTGGATGCAAATTTTGCTGGTCGTGATCTTTATATTGCTGGTGTTTTGGAAAATATTGATCCGTTATATTCTCGACAGAACCGTTATGATATTGTTGTAAGCTTGGAGGGACAAGATCGGACAATGGTGATGCGAGAAAAAAAACGCAATGCCGGTGTATGGGTTAATACAGATTCTCTTATTTTTAAAAAGGTTCCTCTTTTTTACTCTATGGTCACAACGCGTGAAATTGGCGATATTACGAGCATTGAAGATTATAAACGCTTGGGGTTAGGATTACTCTATTTGCCATTGCAGACGGATGAACAAGATCAGAAAAAAATACAAATCTTTCGCGATGAACTTATAAAGTTGCAAAAAGCTAAAAGCCTTTATTATGAGGAAGTGGGTGGGGTTCGTTTTGGTTCTGACACACTTTTCACAGCACATTTTCGTTTGCCAGCAAATATCCCGGTTGGACATTATAAAGTTCGTGCTTATCTTTTTCGTGATGGACAGTTTATTGATAGTGCAACAACGACTCTTGAAATTGTTAAAGCACATATCGCTTATACAATTTTTTATGCAGCGCACAAGTATCGTTTTTTATATGGTATTGTTGCAGTGATTATTGCTATTACTACAGGATTTTTATGTCGTTTGATTTTTCGAAAAGATTAACGCAAGGAAAATGTTAAGGCTTTTATTTTTTATGAAAAATTCGTAAGATAAGAAAAATAGGCACAACAATAATAGCTCCCGTCATAGTTATATGGAAGAAATTTGTAAGCGTTATAAATCCTGCTTCCCATAGTGATTTAAAAAAATCTACTATTTTGTGTATGAGGTTTCGGTGTGTCCATCCCAAAAAATTCATTACGATGCCAATGAAGAATGACAGGATAAGCAATTTTAGACTAACGCTGCTTAATTTTCTTCCAAGAAAAGCACGAAAAGAATCTGATAATCTTTTTTTCCGCTTCATTTTAATATACTTTCGAAGATCGTGTTTCTTATTGTATTATCATCAGTGCGGCGATGTTACTATCATAAAGCAAAAACATTTTTTTATTTTTTCTTACTTTGAGTTTATCACCTTTAGTCTGATTAACGGTGCTGGTTTTTGAAATATGCACATGTTTTATTGCATTTTTGCGATATTTTCATGGCGCTTCTTTTATTAAATGAAGGGAGATCCTTTCGTTTCTGAGAATTTGTAGAGAAATTTTATAACGTTTCGATATTTCGCATCAGAGTGAGAGTTTTAGCATATTGAAGATTTTGTAACAAACTTATTATTGTCGTGTATAGAAATAATATTTCAAGACAGTTTACTTAAAAAAAGACTATCTATTCTAATAAGGGTGTGCTTATATAGATATTATATTCAGATATTTCAACCTTAGTGCATTGAAAAGATCTTTTTTTCTGAAAAAATATAAGCAATGAATTGAGTGTTGTTAAAGGAGCAAAGATATTTAAAATACGATATTGAAAAAAGTTTTGTTATGTACGGACGCGTGAGGGAATGTTAGAGGTTTGTGGTGCCCGTGCTCCTTTTATTTGGAAATAAGATATAATGAGAAGCCGTTATTTAGTGGAGAATTATGGAAAAATTCAAAATTCCTTTTGCAGAAGAGGTAGAGGTGCTTGATGTTGGATGATGGGCAAATTTTTCTGTTTTGTTGAAATAATCAAGTTATTATGAAGGCTTTTTGTTATTAAGATTTTTGAGCTAACAGGGGATAGTTCTTTGATGGCATAAAAACGCTAGAGTAAAGAAGAGGTAAACTTGTTCGACAAGAGAGAAGAAATCTTTGTCTTATAGCTTTCAATGGTAGACGTTGTAATATTATCAATAGATTGGTGATGGGTTATGTCATTCATCATATATTAGATTGTTTCTCGGTGCATATTGGGGGTTGGTTTGTAACTATGGGCAGGAGGAGTGGTTGATAAGTGATGTTGTTTGAACGTTTTAATACTTTATCTCTCAGAGCCTATGGTTTGTCTGATTTTATTATTTTGCGCATTCTTGTTGCGTGGGGAATTTATACAATAAACTTTAAAAGGAAAAGTCTATGAACTTAAAAAGAAAGATATTGAAAAGTAGCAGCTCTATTGTTGCTGCTCTTATGGCACTGGGAGTAGTTGTACAACAGGTTTCAGCAAAAACACCGGCTGATACCCTTGTGATGGCTTGGAATCTTGATGCAATCAGTACGTTTGATCCTGCGCAGCTCAATGATGTTTATGGAAGTGAAATTGTTCGCAATGTTTGTGATAACTTAGTCAGTACTGCGACAGATGATCCTGCTAAAATGGTTCCTGCTTTAGCAACGCATTGGGATGTTTCAGGCGATGATCACAGTACGGTGATTACTTTTCATTTGCGTGATGGTTTGAAGTTTAATAATGGCAAACCAGCTAATGCCAATGATCTTGTTTGGGGGATGAAGCGGATTGTCAAATTGAAGATGGGTAATGCGGCAATTTTTAATGAATATGGAATTACAGAACAAAATGTTGATGATGCTTTGCAAGCTGTTGATGAGAAAACAGTGGTGATGAAATTTGATAAGCCTTATCCAGCAGAGCTCATTCTGAATAATGTTGTTGCGAGTCGTGCAACAGCTTTGCTTGATCGTAAGACGATTATGAAGCATGAAAAAAACGGTGATCTGGGAAATCAGTATTTGAAAACTCATGCTGCTTGCGTTGGCCCTTATCATTTAAAAAGTTGGCGCCCTGGAGAAGCGATTTTGTTACGTGCAAGCTCTCACTATTGGGGACAAGCACCTAAACTGAAGCAGATTTTAATTCGCCATGTTGCGGAGCCCGGAACACAGCGCTTATTGTTGCAAAAACATGATATTGATGTTGCTCGTAATTTGACACCTGAAGATCTTGCAGATTTGCAAAAAACAACAGATGTTAAAATCAAAGAAGTGTTAGAACCATCCATGATGTATTGGGGTTTCAATACGACGAATCCCATTTTTGCTAAGGAAAAAGTGCGCTTGGCGATGCGTTATCTTATAGATTATGAAGGTTTTGGCAAGAAGCTTCTCAAAGGGATTGGTATCCCACGGGCAAGTTTTATTCCTCTTGGCAATCTTGGGGCTTTGGATGAAAAAGAAGGGCAACCCTTTAAGCTTGATATTCAAAAAGCCAAACAGCTTTTAGCAGAGGCTGGTTATCCGAACGGATTTGAGGCAAATTTTCTCGTATCAAACACTCCTTATACTTTATTACTTGCTCAGTCACTCCAAGATAGTGCTGCGCAGGCGGGTGTGCGTCTTAAAATTGAACGATTGGCAGGTACACAGTTGTTTTCCAAACTTTATGCTCGAGCTTTTGATACAATTTTTGTCGGATGGAATAATGATTCTGCGGATCCTCATACAATGGCTTCACGTCTTGTTTATAATCCAGATAATCGGTTTGAGGCAAAAAATACAGCTTATCCTAGTTGGCAGCATGGGTATTTTGATGCCAAGATGAATCAAAAAGTTGAAGATGCGTTGTTTCAAAAAGATCCGCAAAAACGGGTGCAAATATATGCTGATTTACAACGTGAACTTATGCAAAAAGGACCTTATGCGTTTATCTATCAGAAATACGGCGTCGTCGCGATGACACCGGATGTCAAAAAGTGGGTTTGGAATAGTGCACCGCATATTTTTTATAGTAAAATTGAAAAATAAGCGTGTCTTCAATGCTGTTCAATAGATGAAGGACATTGTCATGATATATTCGGCGTATTGTATAAATTTTCAAGCTTTGCAATACGTCGAAGATTATAGGTAATGCGTGATATACTGTTGAATGTCTTTTTAAGACATTCGTTTAAAGGGATTTTTCATTCTCATTAGAGGTGTATTGGTGTGGATGTTAAGATTGAATATTTCAATTTCTCTGAATTGAAAAGTCATCAATTTATTTGTTAAAAGACTGAGTGTAACATAAAAAAACTAAGTGTAACAAATGTCGTGGAATTTAGTAGTGTTAAAGGTGTAAAGGTTTTTCGATGTTGAAGGAAAGTTTTGGTATGGGTGGGTACACAAGGGATTCAGTTTTTTATGGTGTTCATATTTTCTTTTGCTTTGAAAGATGATGAGATACCAATTGGAGGGTCTTATTTTACGGGGAGTGATGAAAAAAAACAAATTTCCTTTTGAAAAAGGAATAAAAGTCGTTGCACTTGGCAAACTAACGAATTTTCCTGTTTTATCAAATCGTCAAATTATTATGAAAGCTCTTTGTTATTAAGGTACGTGAGCCGAAAGGGCTAGTGCTTTGATGGTATACAAAACGCTGGAAGAAATAAAAGAGACAAGCTTGCTTAACAAGATAGAGAAAAAATATTGGTTTTATAGTCTTCAATAGTAGGCGTTATGATATCGTGAATAAGCTCTGTTGTTGGTGAGTGTTCATTATATACCAGAGTGTTTTCCTTTGTATGTTTTGGTTTGGCTTACAAGTGTAGGCAGGAGGAGTCATTGGCAAGAGGTGCTTGTTCTTAAATATTTTAAAGCTTGGTCTTTAGGAGCCTATAGTTCGTCTAAACTTAATTATTAAGCACGTTTTGCTGCATAGGGAATTTATACAATAAACGTTAAAAGGAAAAGTCTATGAACGTGAAAAGAAAAATATTGAAAAAGAGCTGTTCTTTTGTTTCTGCTGTTCTTGCAATGGGGATGTTTGTGCAACAAGTTTCAGCAAAAACACCTACCGATACGCTTGTGATGGCTTGGAATCTGGATCCAATAAGTACATTTGACCCTGCACAACTCAATGACCGTTATGGAATTGAAGTGGTTAACAATATTTGTGATAATTTGGTCGTTTCTGCTACAGATGATGCAGCTAAAATGGTTCCTTCTTTGGCAAAGAGTTGGGATGTTTTAAGTGATGACCAGAGTACGGTGATTACTTTTCATTTGCGTGATGGTTTAAAGTTTAACGATGGTAGATCAGCCAATGCCAATGATCTTGTTTGGGGTATGAAGCGGGTTGTGAAATTGAAATTGTCTAATGCGGCAACATTTAATGAATATGGGATTACAGAACAAAACGTTGATGAGGCTTTTCAAGCACCGGACGACAAAACGGTGGTGATGAAATTTGATAAACCTTATCCTGCAGAGCTCATTCTTAGCAATATTTCCACTAATCGCACTGCTGCCTTGCTGGATCGTGAGACACTCATGAAAAACGAACAAGATGGCGATATGGGAAACCGGTATTTGGCAAGTCATTCTGCTTGTGTTGGTCCTTATCAGTTAGAGAGTTGGCGTCCTGGAGAAGCTCTTTTATTGCGTGCAAGCTCCAATTATTGGGGGGAAGCGCCTAAACTGAAGAAGATTTTAATTCGCCATGTTGCGGAGCCTGGAACGCAACGTTTATTATTGGAAAAACACGATATCGATGTTGCACGTAATCTGATGCCAGAGGATTTGGCAGATCTCCAAGCAACAACGGATATTAAAGTTGAAAGAGTGTTAGAGCCATCCGTGATCATATGGGGGTTCAATGTGACAAATCCTATTTTTGCCAATGAAAAAGTGCGTTTAGCGATGCGCTATCTTATTGACTATGAAGGACTCGGTAAGACTCTTCTCAAAGATGTTGGTGTTCCCCGTGCAAGTTTTATTCCTCTTGGTAATCTTGGGGCTTTAGATGAAAAAGAAGGACAACCCTTTAAACTTGATCTCCAAAAAGCAAAGGAACTTTTAACAGAGGCAGGTTATCCGGATGGTTTTGAGGCCAATATTTTTGCAGGGGCATCTCCTTATCCTTTTGCTTTACCTATTGCTCAGTCCCTTCAAGACAACGCAAAAAAGGTTGGGGTACATTTTAAAATTGAACGTTTTGTAGGTACGCAGTTGTTTTCAAAATTTTATGCGCGTGGTTTTGATACGATTTTTTTCGGATGGAATAATGGCTCTGCGGACCCCCATACAATGGCTTCACGTCTTATTTACAATCCAGATAATCGGTTTGAGGCAAAAAATACGGGCTACGCTAGTTGGTGCCATGGGTATTTTGATAAAAGTATGAATCAAAAGGTTAAGGATGCGTTGTTTGAAAAAGATCCCCAAAAACGGGTGCAAATGTATGCTGATTTGCAACGTGAATTTATGCAGAAAGGACCCTATGCTTTTATTTATCAGACATATGTTTCTGTAGCGATGACACCTGATGTCAAAAAGTGGGTTTGGAATAGTGCACCACGTATTTTTTATAGTGCAATTGAAAAATAAGAAGGTATCAGGTTTATAAAATATAAAAAACATGATCATGATATATTTGACGTATTGCAAAGTTCTTAAATGTTTTGCAATACGTTGAAGATTGTGAATAATAGAGGATATATTGCTGAGTGTCTTTGCAAGATTTCTATTAAGGGATCTTTCATTCTCATTAAAGATGTGCTTGCTTGGATGTTTAAACTTAATATTTCAACTTCCATGAATTGAAAAGAGATCAATTCATTTGCTGAAAAAATTAGTACAACAAATGTTGTGGTATTTAGCATTGTTAAAGGAGCAAAGACTTTGCAATGTTGAAGAAGAGTTTTGGTGTGGAGGCAAAGAGGAATATCAGTTTTTTATGATGCCTATGTTATGTTTCCTTTTGTTTTGAAAGATAACACTCCGCAATTGGGGTATTATTTTATGGGGAGTGATGAAAAAATTCAAATTTTCTCTTGAGAAGGAGGGTAAATGATCAATTTCAGCAAATTACAATTCATTCAAAATCATCAAAATATCAAATTTTTATTGAGGCTCTTGAAGTAACCGGACGTGGTGTTTTCGCGACACTTTTTAGAAAATCAAAAAAGAAATTTGAAGCAAAAGGTCTGATTGATAAAGCAAAAGGAAACTTTGCCTGATATGTCCCAAATTGTAAGCACTGTGATATCTCCAACAGATGCTGTTATGCCTAATACCTTCGTTTTATATCAGATCGTTTTCTGTTGAGTTTTTAATTTTATTTCGAGGAGGTATGTTTTCTAAGTCTAATCTTATTATTTCTTGCACGTTATTGTTGCATGGAGAACTTATACAATAAATTTTAAAAGGAAAAGTCTATGAACTTGAAAGGAAAAATATTGAAAGGGAGCAGTGCTTTTGTTTCTGCTGTTATTGCACTGGGGATTTTGGTGCAACAAGTTTCAGCAAAAACACCTGCCGATACGCTTGTGATGGCTTGGAATCTTGATTCAATAAGTACATTTGATCCCGCACAAATTAATGACCGTTATGGTAACGAAGTTCTTGTCAATGTTTGTGATAATTTAGTTGAACCAGCTAAAGATGACGCAGCTAAACTTGTTCCCTCTTTGGCGAAGAGTTGGGATGTTTTAAGTGATGATCAGCGTACGGTGATTACTTTTCATTTGCGTGATGGTTTGAAGTTCAATGATGGTCGTCCTGCGAATGCCAATGATCTAATTTGGAGCATGAAGCGGGTTGTTAAATTGAAGATGGCTACTGCGGCGACATTTAATGAATATGGTATCACAGAACAGAATGTTGATGAGGCTTTTCAAGCACCGGATGAGAAAACGGTGGTGATGAAATTTGATAAACCTTATCCAGCAGAGCTTATTCTTAGCCATTTTGCCACTAGTCGTACTCTTGCTTTGCTTGATCGTGAGACACTCATGAAACACGAAAAAAATGGTGATATGGGAAACCGGTATTTGGCAAGCCATTCTGCTTGTGTTGGTCCTTATCAGTTAGAGAGTTGGCGCCCTGGAGAAGGGATTTTATTGCGTGCAAGCTCCAATTATTGGGGTGAGGCGCCTAAATTGAAGAAGATTTTAATTCGCCATGTCGCGGAGCCTGGAACGCAACGTTTATTATTGGAAAAACACGATATCGATGTTGCACGTAATCTGATGCCAGAGGATTTGGCAGATCTCCAAGCAACAACGGATATTAAAGTTGAAAGAGTGTTAGAGCCATCCGTGATCATATGGGGGTTCAATGTGACAAATCCTATTTTTGCCAATGAAAAAGTGCGTTTAGCGATGCGCTATCTTATTGACTATGAAGGACTCGGTAAGACTCTTCTCAAAGATGTTGGTGTTCCCCGTGCAAGTTTTATTCCTCTTGGTAATCTTGGGGCTTTAGATGAAAAAGAAGGACAACCCTTTAAACTTGATCTCCAAAAAGCAAAGGAACTTTTAACGGAAGCAGGTTATCCAGATGGTTTTGAGGCCAATATTTTTGCAGGGGCATCTCCTTATCCTTTTGCTTTGCCAATTGCTCAGTCCCTTCAAGACAATGCAAAAAAGGTTGGGGTGCGTTTTAAAATTGAACGTTTTGTAGGTACGCAGTTGTTTTCAAAATTTTATGCACGTACTTTTGATACGATTTTTTTCGGATGGAATAATGATTCTGCGGATCCTCATACAATGGCTTCACGCCTTATTTACAATCCTGATAACCGGCTTGAGGCTAAAAATACAGGCTATGCGAGTTGGTGCCATGGGTATTTGGATGAAACTATGAATCAAAAGGTTCAAGATGCGTTGTTTGAAAAAGATCCCAAAAAACGGGCGCAAATGTACGCTGATTTGCAACGTGAATTTATGCAGAAAGGACCCTATGCTTTTATCTATCAGACGTATCATACTGTAGCTATGACACCTGATGTTAAAAAATGGGTTTGGAATAGTGCACCACGTATTTTTTATAGTGCAATTGAAAAATAAGAAGGTATCAGGTTTATAAAATATAAAAAACATGATCATGATATATTTGATGTATTGCAAAGCTCTTTAACACTTTGCAATACGTTGAATTTTATCGGGAATGGATTACTATGTTGTGTAGAGAATTTTATTTCAGGAATTCTTATGAAAGATGTGTTTGTGTGGATGTTAAGATTGAATATTTTAACTTCTATTGATACAGCTTTCGGATGGAATAATAACTCTGGAGATCCCCATACAACGGCTCCAAGCTTTTTTATAACTCGGATAATCGGTTTGAAATTCGAAATATAAGCTGTTCTAGCCGGTGTTATGGATATTTTGATGAAGCTATAAATAAAAATTTTAAAGATTGTGTTGTTTCAAAAAGATTTACAGAAACGGGCGTAAAGAATTGAAAAATGGTAAGTTTGTTTAGTGAAAAAACAGGTGTAACAAATGTGGCAGAATTTACTGTTTCCGAAATAGCAGGAGCTCTAAAGCGTGTTGTTGAAGAAAAGTTTGGTTATGTACGGGTGCGTGGGGAGATATCAGGTTACCGTGGTACTCATGCTTCAGGACATGCTTATTTTGCTTTAAAGGATGATAAGGCACGGTTGGAAGCTGTTATTTGGCGTGGAGTGATGGAAAAGCTCAAATTTCCTCCTGAAGAAGGGATGGAAGTGGTTGCTGTTGGTAAACTTACAACTTATCCAGGGTCATCGAAATATCAAATTGTCATTGAGGCTCTTGAACCAACGGGGGTTGGTGCTTTGATGACACTTCTTGAAAATCGTAAGAAAAAGTTTGTGGAAGAAGGCTTATTTGATGAAGCAAAGAAAAAACCTTTGCCTTATATGCCTCGAATTATAGGCGTTGTCACATCACCAACAGGTGCTGTTATTCGTGATATTATTCATCGTATATCCGACCGTTTTCCGTTACATATTTTGGTTTGGCCTGTACGTGTTCAGGGGGAAACAAGTGGGAGAGAGGTAGCTGTTGCTGTTGAAGGTTTTAATGCTCTTGCTCCAGGAGGACTTATTCCAAAACCTGATCTTATTATTGTTGCACGGGGAGGGGGAAGTTTAGAAGATTTGTGGGGGTTTAATGACGAAGCTGTTGTTCGTGCTGTTTATGCCTCTGCTCTTCCCGTTATTTCTGCTGTTGGGCATGAAACGGACTGGACTTTAATTGATTATGTCGCTGATTGGCGTGCTCCAACTCCTACAGGAGCTGCAGAAAAGGCTGTTCCCGTTAAGCTTGATCTTGAAGTGTGTGTTGCGTCTCTTGGGGCACGTTTGCGCAAGGGACTTGTACGTTCTTTTGATTTTCATCAACAAAAGTTGCGTGCAGTCAGACGTGGTCTTCCCACTGTCGACCAACTTTTCGCTCTACCACGGCGTGGTTTTGATGAAATTTCAAATCGATTACAGCGTGCTCTTTGTGTAAGCTACGATAAAAAACGTTTTTCTTTTCATACTCTTCGTTTACGTCTTTCGTTACGTTTGTTAAATAATGAAAAAGCACACCGCAATACAAAAGAATATACGGCGCGCCTTCATCGTGCTTTTGTGCGTAGTGTGGAAAAAAAACGTGCCCGAATGGAGCTTGCATTTAGGCTTTTAAAAAGCACTTCTTATCAGAATATTTTGGAGCGCGGCTTTGTTTTGGTTTTGGGGAAAGAGAATAAGCCCATTAAACGCTTGGCTCAGTTTCCTGAAACGGGGCACATAAATTTACGCTTTTTTGATGGTGATATCAATGTTGCAACACAAGAATCTGTTTCCGCTAAACGCTCAAAACACAAGCCGATAAAGTCGCCAAGCGATGATCAAGGAACTCTCTTTTAATACGGTTAATGCCATGCTTGCGGAAGGTCTTCTTAAGGGAGCGGATGGAAAAGTTCGTTGTGCATGGGCTGGAACGGATCCACTTTATTGTGCTTATCATGATAACGAATGGGGAAAACCTGTTTTTGAAGATACCTGTTTGTTTGAAAAAATTTCTCTTGAAGGTTTCCAAGCGGGGCTTTCTTGGTTTACAATTTTAAAAAAACGCTCTTTTTTTCGCATTGCATTTGATCACTTTGACTTTAAAAAGATTGCTCATTATGATGAGCTAAAGGTGAAAATGTTAATGCAGAATAAAGACATTGTTCGCCATCAAGGAAAAATTCAATCAGTGCTTAATAATGCACTTAGAGCACAAGAAATTATAACAGAGTGGGGGAGCTTGTCTCGCTATTTTTGGTCTTTTCAGCCACCACAATCAGAGCGTTATGAAAAGATAGACTTTCAAACACTGTCGGCTCATCCCACAACCCCTGCTTCTCTTCGTCTTTCTCAAGACTTGAAGAAACGTGGCTGGACATTTATTGGTCCCATAATTTGTTATGCTTTTATGCAGTCCGTAGGGATCGTTAATGATCATCTTGAAGGATGTTTTTGTCGATAAATTGGCCAACGTTCTTTTGTATGAGTAATGATCAATAGGGTAATAATTAAATTGTTTAATAAATGTATAGATTATACAACTCCATTGTATAAGATAATTGAACTATACAATATCAATGATTTCCTACTGTTGTTGGCACTCAAAACGATAAAGGTATAATTTTGAAGATGAAAAAAACAGATGCAAAAAGGAGTGATATCTTAACTGTCATGTATCTGAAGTGAGATAATGGTAACGTCTTGTATGTTTTAAAGAAACATCTAGTGTACCAAAGCCCATTTTGCGACGCAGCTCATGAATGGTATAACAGTCAATCCATTGTGCACTCTATCTTTACACTTATGAAAGAGAAAATCAGCACCATCACACACTTTACTAGCTTTCAATGTTGTGCAACAGTTCTTGGCATTTGAAATGGTTCAGAAGAGATGTTTTTATTTCTGTTAATGACATGACCGTTATAATAAGTAATGAATATTTTATTCGTGTTTATTGACGAATGCAAAGTGGTTTTTAGAGGGGGGATGTTGTTGCATTGTTATATTTTACTTTGGTTGTATGACTGTTGGTTTATTTATGTGTAGGTCAATTGCTCAGTACTTACCTAGGGAATAAAAATAAAATGCAGTGATGAAAAATTGAAGTTAAATGACTTAAGCTGCTTGTGTTGGGTTTTATTATCTGATAGTTTTCTTCTATTAGAGAGTGATTTTGCCGCGTGTGCTCTCCAATTTTTAGGAAAATGATTAAGCTCACGCAGGCTTGTATCCACTACATTACTTAGTTGAAGCTCTGTATGTTTCTGCTGGAAACAAGAGTTTCGTTGCAGTGTGTTGTTTTCTGTTCTATTTTTATAGTGGTAAAGCAATGATGCACACTAAAGTTTAGAAGGGTCTATATTCATTATGTCTTTGGGGGTAGTCTAATGAATTTTGTTTTTATCAATGGAGAAGTGCATTTTAGTGTGTATTCTTTTATTGCAATCTTTATCTCTCAAAAGACAAAGCTTGCAAGGGGTGATTCTTCTCATTATTCCTTTATTTTTGTTAACGTGTTTGGTTTTGTTGGTAAAAACGTAAAACTTTTGACACTTGGTTTTCAAAAGATTAAGCAGATTTTTGTGGGGGTAGAGTTTTGGAAAAGATCTTTTCTTATGCCTTTCTGCTGTTTTAGTGCAGTTTTGATCATGTAGTAAAGATGTGCCGCATCTTGAAATTGAGTGTTTGAGGAGAATGACAATTTTTGAAGTTTGCGTATTTTATTTTAAATACCGCCTAAAGTAATAGAGTGGTGAATTCATAAATTTTTGCGCAATGATTTTTTTTTAAAGCTTACCATTTTGGAGGCTAAAAGGCTTATCCTTTTGATGATTAATGGGGCTGGTATACGGCGTTATCGCATGCAAAGAAAGGTTATGAAAGAATGTGATACTGGTTAGCAAAACATATATTGCATGTTCGCTATGGTTTGATTGAGATGTAGTCAATGAATTTATAAAGTAGATGACTCTGTATAGGCGATTAGAATGTATTTGTTCAATGTGTATAATTATAAATTTGCCATGTTATTTCAGCGTCATTAATTAATAAAAAATAAATAAAGGGAAACGTTTATGAACTTGAAGAAAATAATATTGAAAAGTAGCAGCTCTATTGTTGCTGCTCTTATGGCACTGGGAGTAGTTGTACAACAGGTTTCAGCAAAAACACCGGCTGATACCCTTGTGATGGCTTGGAATCTGGATGCAATCAGTACGTTTGATCCTGCGCAGCTCAATGATGTTTATGCAAGTGAAATTATTGGAAATGTTTGTGATAATTTGGTCAGTACTGCGACAGATGATCCAACGAAAATAGTTCCGTCTTTAGCAACGCATTGGGATGTTTCAGGTGATGATCATACTACAGTGCTTACTTTTCATTTGCGTGATGGTTTAAAGTTTAACGATGGTAGATCAGCCAATGCCAATGATCTTGTTTGGGGGATGAAGCGGATTGTTAAATTGCAGATGGCTAATGCAGCAATTTTTAATGAATATGGAATTACAGAACAAAATGTTGATGATGCTTTGCAAGCTGTTGATGAGAAAACAGTGGTGATGAAATTTGATAAGCCTTATCCAGCAGAGCTCATTCTGAATAATGTTGTTGCGAGTCGTGCAACAGCTTTGCTTGATCGTAAGACGATTATGAAGCATGAAAAAAACGGTGATCTGGGAAATCAGTATTTGAAAACTCATGCTGCTTGCGTTGGCCCTTATCATTTAAAAAGTTGGCGCCCTGGAGAAGTGATTTTGTTACTTGCAAGCTCTCACTATTGGGGACAAGCACCTAAACTAAAGCAGATTTTAATTCGCCATGTTGCGGAGCCCGGAACACAGCGCTTGTTATTGCAAAAACATGATATTGATGTTGCTCGTAATTTGACACCTGAAGATCTTGCAGATCTGCAAAAAACAACAGATGTTAAAGTTGAAAAAGTGTTGGTGCCAACCATGATGTATTGGGGATTCAATACGACGAATCCCATTTTTGCTAAGGAAAAAGTGCGCTTGGCGATGCGTTATCTTATAGATTATGAAGGTCTTGGCGAGAAACTTCTCAAAGGGATTGGTATCCCACGGGCAAGTTTTATTCCTCTTGGCAATTTTGGGGCTTTAGATGAAAAAGAAGGACAACCCTTTAAGCTTGATATTCAAAAAGCCAAGCAACTTTTAGCAGAGGCTGGTTATCCGAACGGATTTGAGGCAAATTTTCTCGTGTCAAACACTCCTTATACTTTATTACTTGCTCAGTCACTTCAAGATAGTGCTGCGCAGGCGGGTGTGCGTCTTAAAATTGAACGTGTGGCAGGTACACAGTTGTTTTCAAAAGTGAATGCACGGGCTTTTGATACGGCTTTTGTCGGATGGAATAATGATTCTGCGGATCCTCATACAATGGCTTCACGTCTTGTTTATAATCCAGATAATCGGTTTGAGGCTAGAAACACTGCCTATCCTAGTTGGAAGCATGGATATTTTGATGCCAAGATGAATCAAAAAGTTGAAGATGCGTTGTTTCAAAAAGATCCGCAAAAACGGGCGCAAATATATGCTGATTTACAACGTGAACTTATGCAAAAAGGACCTTATGCGTTTATTTACCAGCAATATAGCGTTATAGCGATGACACCGGATGTCAAAAAATGGGTTTGGAATAGTGCACCGCGTATTTTTTATAGTAAAATTGAAAAATAAGAGTGTCTTTTCGTGTTGTCAAAGGTAAAAGTAGTTTGATCATAATAGCATGATGAAAATATTTTTTCACATAAAAGTCCTTCAGTTTTTTAAGGAAGAAACTGTGAGGGGTATTTGTGCTGTATATGGTGGAGGTCGTTTATTAAGGAGGGATGAATATAGAAAGTTATATTGGAGAAGATCTTTGTTTGTGGCTACAGATTCTATGCATCCCGAATGCAGATTGATATATGAGAGAATTATTTTATAGATGCTTAGTTTGATTAAATGAAGTTGATGTTTGATACTATGCTGTTTAAAAGATGAAAGAGCAAAATCACAACGACTATGTGTGAAAAAGGCACAAGAATATAATGGGGAAAAAAATGTTGAAAAAATTTTCTGTTTTATTAGGCATAACAGCTTTTTTAAATGGGGCTATAGCATCAGCATTTAGTGCTTCATCTAAAGATATGTTGGTGATGGCATGGAATATTGATTCAATGAGTAGTTTTGACCCAGCGCAAACTGTTGAAGTTGTGACGAGTGAGTTATTGACGAATATTTGTAGCGCGTTAGTGCAATATGATGAGCATGATCCTACAAAAATTCGCCCTGCTATGGCAAAATCTTGGGATGTTTTAGATAATGGCAAAAGAATAGTTTTTCATCTTCGTGATGATTTAAAGTTTAATGATGGAAGAACAGCAACGGCGCAAGATTTGGTATGGTCGATGCGGCGGATTATTAAATTAGGATTGAGCTATGCCCAATCTTTAATGGATTATGGGTTTACTAAAAACAATGTTGAAACAAATATTCAGGCTCTTGATGATAAGACTTTGCAATTAAAATTAGATAAACCCTATCCTATTCAGCTCATATTGACTGTTATTGGACAATCTTATGCTTCTGCTTTGCTTGATCGGAAAACAATTGAAGCGCAGAGTATTAACGGTGATATGGGGAATAAATATTTAGCAACACATTCGGCTTGTGTTGGACCTTATAAATTGGTGAGCTGGTCTCCAGGAGATAAAGTTGTATTAGAGGCTACACAGCATTATTGGGGCGATGTGCCTAAAATTAAGAAGATTGTTGTGCAGCACGTAGCAGATTCATCAAGTCAAAGACTTCTTTTGGAAAAAGGTGATGTGGATATAGCGCGTGATCTTTCTTCAGAGGATATTTTAGATCTTGAAAAAAAGGGAGGCCTAGTCAAAATTAGTCGTGTTTTGCGCCCCCAGATTATTTATCTATCATTAAATAATAAGAATGCAATTTTTGCAAACGAAAAGGTCAGATTGGCACTTCGTTATTTGGTTGATTATGAAGGTCTTGGAAAAACTGTTTTGAAGGGGATTGCTATTCCGCGGGCAACTTATATGTCCTTGGGTGTTCCTGGTGCTTTGGATGAAAAAGAAGGGCTGCCTTTTAAGTTGGATTTGAAAAAAGCAAAACAGTTGATTACTGAGGCTGGTTATCCGAACGGTTTTAAAGCTAATCTTTTAGTTGGAAGCCTTAGTTATATGTCGTCTGTTGCACAGTCTATTCAAGCTAATGCACGTAAAATTGGTGTTGAGCTGACAATTGAAAAAATGGCACAAAATCAATTGTTGAGCCGTGTACGTGGTGGAAATTACGATACTGCTATTATGGGGTGGGGGAGTGCCGATCCTGATGGACATCCTGCCTCATTAAATCACGTGTTTAATCCTGATCCAACATTTACAAAAAAGCACAATATGTATTTGGCTTGGCGCGCTGGGTATTATGATGAAAATATTAATAACATGGTGATGGATGCTTTGTTTGAGAAAGACCCCAATAAGCGTATCATGCAATATCGTACTTTACAGCATTATGTGCTAGAGCATGGTCCTATGGTTTATTTATTTCAGACATATTATACCGTTGGTATGGGACCTGATGTCAAAAAATGGATTTGGAACAGTTATAGACTTTATTACAATGAAGCAGAAAAATAAAAAGAAGCATGTTATAGAGAAGGATTGTAGAACATGCTTAATAAGAGGTTGTTTCGTTATATAAAAAAAGGTATTTGCTTTATGTTTTGTCGCTACAGAGGGGATTTTTATAATGGTTTTGCCACTTTCAGAGACTGAAAGAGCTGTATTAGAAAAGCAGAAAAGATTATTTTTATGGGATTTTTTATGCAAAGGATTGAAACTTCTTATTTCAGTTTTTATCACATTGCTTGGGTTGGTGACGATCACTTTTTTTCTTGGTCATCTTCTTCCTCTAGATCCAGTTCTGTCTATTCTTGGTGATAATATCAGTCAGGAAGCTTATGATGCAATGTATTATAAGCTTGGTCTTGATAAGCCGTTGATTGTTCAATATTGGAAGTATCTTCATAATGTATTTTTATTTGACTTTGGAGATGCTTTAACTTCTGGGCGTCCTGTTCTAGCTGATATTATGCGTGTATTTCCTGCAACATTAGAGCTTGCAACCGTTGCTATTGTTATTGGCACAAGTCTTGGAATTCCATTTGGTGTTTTTGCAGCAATGTATCGCGATTCATTTATTGATTATGTTGTTCGTGTTTTTACACTTGTAAGTTATTCTACTCCAACGTTTTGGCTCGGTTTAATGGCTTTGTTAATATTTTACGCCAAGCTTGGCTGGGTTGGTGGTCCAGGACGTATTGATTTTCTTTATGAATATTCTTTCGAACCAAAAACAGGATTTTTCCTTTGGGATACTGCAAGCCAAGGACAATGGGAGGCTTTTGGTAATGTTTTTAGTCACATTATTATGCCTGCTTTGATCTTAGCTTTCGGTGCTATGGCTTATATTAGCCGTATGACTCGTGGGTTTATGATTGAGCAGCTTAATCAGGAATATATCATTACTGCACGTGTAAAGGGGTTATCGTGGGCGCGAACGGTATGGGGACATGCCTTTAAGAATGCTGCTGTTCAAATTATTACCGTTGTTGCGCTTTCTTATGCTTTTTTATTAGAAGGGGCTGTTTTAACGGAGACAGTTTTTGCTTGGCCTGGTTTTGGACATTACTTGACAAATGCTCTTTTAGCCGGAGATATGAATGCAGTTGTAGGATGTACTTTACTTGTAGGATTTATCTTTGTCGCCATTAATTTATTTTCTGATTTGCTTTATCGCATTTTTGATCCAAGGACACGTTGAATATGACAGTAAGTAATCATCATAAATCGCAATCATCATCTTTTTTTGGCGGTTGGTTAAACGACCCTGTTCCAAGCTCCATAATTCAGGCGAACATACAAAGAATTTATCACGCACTGGTTAAGTTTTTTCATAACTTTTCGGCTGTATTTGGTCTGCTTATTATTTGTATTATTATCATATGTGCATTTTTTGCTCCTTGGATTGCTACGCATGATTTTCTTAGCAATGATCTAGGGCATCGGTTGCAGCCACCCTCTATGGCGCATTATTTTGGAACGGATGAATTGGGACGTGACATTTTTAGTCGCCTTGTTTTTGGTTCTCGTATTACTCTTTATGTTGTTTTTCTTACAACAGTTATTGTAGGTCCAATAGGGCTTATTGTTGGAACTGTATCTGGTTATATGGGCGGATGGGTTGATACTGTGCTCATGCGCATTGTCGATATTTTTCTTGCTTTTCCAGGTTTGATTTTAGCTCTTGCATTTTCAGCTGCATTGGGACCAGGGATTGAAAATGCTTCTATTGCAATTTCAATTGCAGCATGGCCCCCAATTGCACGTTTAGCACGTGCTGAGACTTTGACAATACGTTCTTCTGATTATGTTTCTGTCGTTCGCTTGCAAGGGGCTTCTGCTTGGAGAATAATTTTGTTTCACGTTGCGCCCATGTGTATTCCTTCAGTGATTGTACGATTAACTTTGGATATGTCTGGAATTATTTTAACGGCTGCTGGTCTTGGTTTTTTAGGATTGGGAGCTCAACTCCCCAGTCCTGAATGGGGCGCGATGCTTTCTTCAGGGCGGGAATTTATGATGACAAATTGGTGGTTGGCGGCAATACCAGGCTGTGCGATATTATTTGCAAGTCTTGCTTTCAATCTTTTAGGTGATGGTCTTCGTGATGTATTGGATCCACGCAATGGGTAATAAATTATTAGAAGTAGAAGATTTACGTATTTCTTTTCCTACAACGCGCGGCATTTCAGAAGTTGTGCGTGGCGTTAGTTTTTCTGTTGGAAAAGAAAAAATTGGAATTGTTGGTGAATCGGGATCTGGAAAATCGATGACTGGGCGCGCAATACTAAGGTTGAGTCCAAAAGCAGCCATTGTTAAAGCTAAAAAAATGCGCTTTGAGGATGTTGATTTATTGACCGCAAGTGAACCTCAGATGCGAAAAATCCGTGGGAAGCGTATTTCAATGATTTTACAGGACCCAAAATATTCACTTAATCCATTAATACGGATTGGTGAGCAGATTATGGAGGCTTACCGTATTCATTATCGTGTTTCAAAAGCCGAAGCGCGGGAGCGCACCATATCTATGTTAGAATCTGTTCATATTCGTGATCCTGAACATGTGATGCGTCTCTTTCCTCATGAAATATCTGGGGGGATGGGGCAGCGCGTGATGATTGCAATGATGCTCATTCCGAAACCTGATTTAATTATTGCCGATGAACCAACATCTGCGCTTGATATTACGGTCAGACGACAAGTTTTATCCGTATTAGATGAACTTGTTACAAAGTCTGGAACGGGACTTATTTTCATTAGTCACGATTTAAATATGATTGCTGATTTTTGCGATCGTATTTTGGTGATGTATGCGGGCCGTGTGTTAGAAGAGTTGCCTGCTTCTGATTTGTCTCACGCTTGTCATCCTTATACAAAGGCTTTGCTGGCGAGTTTACCACGGCTTGATAATCCTGTTGATATTTTGGCTGTTCCTGAGCGTGATCCTGATTGGTTGTATAATCCTACGATTGTTAATGGTGTTGAGGAGGTTCCTCATGACAAATTGTGAGAATATTATTGATGTTTCTAATTTATCTGTAACTTTTGGTCATAGACATAAGGCAGTAACAGTTGTTAAAAATGTTAATTTTCATATTAAGCGTGGTGAAGCTTATGGTTTGATTGGTGAATCCGGATGTGGAAAATCAACAATTTTGAATACATTGGTGGGGCTTATTCCAGATTATAGTGGAAAGTTCCTTTTTGCTGGGCAAGAAGTCGAAAAGAAAAGAAGTAAGGATTTTTTACGCTGTATTCAAATGGTTTTTCAAGATCCTTATGCTTCTCTGCATCCAAGAAAAATGGTCCATACGGTTCTTTCTGAATCGCTCAAAATCCATGGGATGGATAATCAAAGAGAGCGGGTGGAGGATGCTTTAGATTCCGTTGGTTTAGATTCTTCATTTCTTTATCGTTATCCTCATGAGTTGTCTGGAGGACAGCGTCAGCGTATTGCTCTTGCACGTGCTTTAATTATCGAGCCAGAAGTTTTATTGCTTGATGAGCCAACATCTGCATTGGATGTATCGGTACAGGCTGAAATTTTAAACTTGTTGAAATCGTTGCGAGCGAGAAAAAAGCTTACTTATTTGATGGTATCCCATGATCTTGCTGTTGTTGCACATATTTGTGAACGTGTTGGAATTATGCATAAAGGGATTATTCTTGAAGAGCTTAGCAATGATGAATTGCGTAATTTACACGCGCAACACGATTATACAAAGGAGTTTTTTGAAGCAAGTATAGAGCCTATTGTCCATAGAGAGCAAAGAGTATGATCGATTTTCCAAAAGAAAAAATACATTTTTCTGTTTTAGGTTTCGAGAAGTATTTAGTATCTTTGTTGTAATAGAGAGTTTTTGTATTTTTTATAGTGTGAAATCTTATCGATATAATTTATTGAAAGAAATTTTAGCTCTCATATTTTTCACTTTATTAGGCGTACAACATTATGAGTCATCTGCATGACTCATAACGCGCATTATATATTTGTTGTACAGTTTGTTGACTATAAATTTATGTTTAGAAGGTTTCATTTTAGATGAGCATTAAGCTTGTAAGAAATAATAGGTGATTAATGATGCTATGTTTTCTAGGAAAATTTATTCTTTAGGGTATAGTTTAATTTTTATTTTTTTTGATTTGTTTACTCTTTTTTACAGTGTTACTCTTATTTATCCAAAAACGCTAAGTTTTATTTTTTAAAAAAGAAGAAGCTGTTATGAAAATTTTTCAATAGTACATGAGAATGATTCAACTATTTTTGTTTTTTCTATTCTTAAAGACAGATTTTATAAATAAAAAAGGCAGCATATTGCGCTGCCTTTTTGTTAAATTGAATAGAACGAATAAGCTATTTTTACAACCTTGCTTTTAAAACTGATAGCGTATGCCGCCTGAAAAACTTGCACCACTTATACCCGTTTTCTGAAGCTTTTGTTGATAGCTTACATCACCATGAAGGGAGAAATTGTGAGACAGTTGCGCATTGATGCCAATGCCGCCTTCAATTGCAGGCCCCATAGGATCAAGGTCAAAGTTTCTGCCAATCTGGATAGTGCCATCATCACCAAAGGTTTTGATCAAGTTTACTTTTCCATAGAAAGACATAGGACGGCTGTTTTCAGTGGAAATGGT
>NZ_JBHIMA010000059.1:0-1022 GCF_042193775.1 Bartonella sp. OD88NMGDW
TGAAAGGCAAGGGGAACGATTCCTGTCGGACCATGGCGTTGTTTTGCTATAATAACCTCGGCTTTACCCTTGGCTTGCTCCATTGCCTCTTGCCACTTGCTATACTCAGCAGTGCCTTCTTTTGGTTCTTCATTTTTGAGATAATATTCTTCACGATAAACGAACAGAACAATGTCGGCATCTTGCTCTATTGAACCAGATTCACGTAAATCAGAGAGTTGCGGACGTTTATCGGTTCGGTTTTCAACTTGGCGCGAAAGTTGTGACAGAGCAATGATGGGAATATTGAGTTCTTTTGCAAGTGCTTTTAATCCGGTGGTAATGGCTGTAATTTCTTGAACGCGATTTTCTAATGAACGCTTTGAACCGCTTGTCATGAGTTGGATATAATCGATAATCAAGACATCTAGACCATGTTGTCGTTTAAGACGCCTTGCACGGGCGGACAATTGTGCAATAGACACACCACCCGTTTGATCAATATAAAGTGGTGCCTTTTGTAGTTGGTTCACCGCACGAATAATTTTTGCAAATTGCTCTTCTGAGATATTACCACGGCGCATATCAGAAGAAGAAACCTTTATTTGCTCTGAGATAATACGAGTTGCAAGCTGTTCAGATGACATTTCAAGTGAGAAGAAACCAACAATACCCCCTTCATTGGCTTGGTTGTTATCATGACGCTTACAAGCATTGGCAATATTAAAAGCAATATTGGTAGCCAGAGAGGTCTTCCCCATAGCAGGGCGCCCCGCAAGGATAATCAAATCAGATGCTTGTAACCCTCCCATTTTCTCATCAAGTGTTTTGATATGGGTAGCTATCCCTGAGAGCCTTGAGGAACGCTTTTTCGCTGCACTTGCCATGTTAAGTGCTTTTGTAATGGCTGTATTAAAATTTTCAAATCCACCTCCATATTTCCCTTTTTCTGCCAATTCAAACAACTGATTTTCAACAGTTTCAATTTGTTGTGATGTTGTAAGTTCTACAGAAGCATCATAAGCTCTATTCACAACTTGAGT
>NZ_JBHIMA010000060.1:0-1020 GCF_042193775.1 Bartonella sp. OD88NMGDW
TGTTAGGATTAGGGGGGTGATTGGTAGTAGGAGGGTAGAAATGATGGTGAGTGTGGGGGTGAGGGGTGTTGGTTTTGTGTTTTCAAGTTGTCAGTTCATCTTTGTGTTGTTAGGAGTGGGGAATAGTGATACTGAGACAGTGTAGATTAGGCGTATGTAGAAGTACAGGTTAAGTAGGGTTATGGCGACTATGATGGAGGGGATGATGAAGTTGTTGTTTATTGCAAGTTCTTGAATAGTTATTCATTTAGGTAGAAAGCCGGTTAGTGGAGGTAGACCTCCTAGGGATATGAGGGTGAATATTGTTAGTGGTATGAGTTGGGGTGATTTGTTTCAGGTAAGGGACAGTGTAAGGGTTGTGGTGTTTGAGTTTAGATTGAGGAATAGGAATATGGTGGTTGTTAGGGCGATGTATGTGGTTAAGTAGAGGGTTGTGATGGTTGGGTTGTATGTTAGTGTTATTATCATTCAGCCTATGTGAGTGATTGAGGAGTATCCTATAATTTTGCGTAATTGTGTCTGGTTTAGGCCTCCTCAGCTACCTGCTATAATAGATAGGGTTGAGAGGGTTATGAGGGCACAGGTGTTGATTGATGGGTGAATTTGGTATATAATTGAGATGGGGGCTAGTTTTTGTCATGTGAGGAGGAGTAGGCCAGGAATTAGGGGTGTTCCTTGGGTGACCTCTGGAATTCAAAAGTGAAAGGGGGCTATTCCTAGTTTTATAGCAAGGGCAGCAGTTATTATTAATGATGGGAGTTGATTGGTGGTACTTGTTATTATTCAGTGTCCTGATAGTAGGTTGTTGAGGGTAGTTGCTATTATAAGAATTATGGATGCGGTGGATTGTATTAGGAAGTATTTGGTAGCGGCTTCTGTGGAACGGGGGTTTGTTTTTTTGATTAGAATTGGAATGAAGGCTAGTATGTTTATTTCTAGGCCTGCTCAGGCGAGAAATCAGTGTGAGCTTAGTAGTGTAGTGAGTGTGCCTGTGATTATTGTGGTGTAGATGGTGAGTTG
>NZ_JBHIMA010000061.1:0-1013 GCF_042193775.1 Bartonella sp. OD88NMGDW
GGGGCTTTTTTTATGGAGAATCATATGCGAAAAATATCATCAGAAGGACTAGCACTTATCAAACAATGGGAAGGTTTGCGTTTGAACGCCTATAAAGATGCCATTGGGGTGTGGACAATAGGTTATGGTCATACAAACAGTGCTGGAAAACCTTTTATTTACGAAGGCATGACAATCACTGAAAAGCAAGCAGAAGAACTTCTTTGCCAAGACTTAAGACAATTTGAAAATGCCGTTGAACGCGCTGTTACAGTTTCATTAACAGATGAACAGTTCGCGGCGTTAGTGTCATTTTGCTATAATGTAGGAACAACAGCCTTTTGTAACTCGACACTGTTAAAAAAGCTCAATCAAGGTGAATATGAAGCTGTCCCTGCAGAGCTACAGAAATGGACCAAAGCAGGCGGGAAGCGTCTTGAAGGTCTAGCACACCGGCGTGCGGCAGAAACAGGCTTATGGGCAAAAGGGGCTTATGTTTCCTCCAATTATCAAACAGTAGAAACGCAAGCACCAACGGGGGTTTTCAAAGCCGAAGCCCTTGCACCGATTATTGGTTCTTTTTCTGGGCTTGGAGGCTTATTAGCAGGAAATGGACCAATCCAATGGGCTTTGGCCACCATTATGATTTTAGCCGCATGTGCTGGTATTTTCTTTGTTGCTAAACGCTTTCAGGAGCATCGTCTATGATCTTATGGATGAAAAGAAATCTGATGCTAACAGGCGCGGCTTTAGCCGCTTTTTTTATTGCATTAGCAAGAGCTTTTACTCTTGGGAAAAAAGCAGAGCAACAAAAGCAAACAGAAAAAGCTTTAAAAGCAGCCACAACACGGCTTGAGGTAGAAAATGAAATTAATCAAAAAAGTGATGCTGATGTGCGTGCTGCTCTCTCTGATTGGTTGCGCGACAAATAAATATGTTTCTTCTTGTGTTGGCTGGTTGCCAATTTATTTAGATAAGCAAGATCTGAACGCCATCAGTTCAAACTTAGCAAGAGAGATCTTAAAGCACAATAA
>NZ_JBHIMA010000062.1:0-1009 GCF_042193775.1 Bartonella sp. OD88NMGDW
AAACCTTCTACTCCTTGTTGCATCCGCACTAACCGCTATAGCATTCCTCACACTTGTTGAACGAAAATTATTAGGTTATATACAACTACGCAAAGGACCCAACATTGTAGGCCCTTACGGACTACTACAACCCTTCGCTGATGCAATAAAACTCTTCACCAAAGAACCCCTAAAACCCTCAACATCCACCACTACACTCTACACCATCGCACCCGCCCTAGCCTTCTCCATTGCCCTCCTCCTATGAACCCCCCTTCCCATACCTAACCCTCTAATCAACTTCAACCTAGGACTCCTATTCATCCTAGCTATATCCAGCCTAACTGTCCACTCCATCCTATGATCAGGATGAGCATCAAACTCAAACTACGCCCTAATTGGAGCCCTACGAGCCGTCGCTCAAACAATTTCATACGAAGTTACCCTCACTATCATCCTGCTATCAGTCTTACTAACAAACGGCTCATTTAACCTCAGTATACTTATTACAACACAAGAACATCTCTGACTCCTCCTACCATCATGACCTTTAGCCATAATATGATTCACCTCCACACTAGCAGAGACAAACCGAACCCCCTTCGACCTCATAGAAGGCGAGTCAGAACTAGTATCAGGCTTTAACATTGAATATGCCGCAGGCCCATTCGCCCTATTCTTTATAGCCGAATATATAAACATTATTATAATGAACGCCCTAACAACTACAATCTTTCTAAGCACATTCTACCCCACCCACTCACCAGAATTATTCACAACATGCTTTACCACCAAAACACTCCTCCTAACCTCTCTATTCCTATGAACTCGAGCAACATACCCCCGATTCCGCTACGACCAGCTCATACATCTACTATGAAAAAACTTCCTTCCACTCACACTAGCATTTCTCATATGAAACATCTCTGTGATAGTAGCTGCATCATAATGCAGACATTGGGTTTGGTGACTGTCTCATTGTGCCATGAGGTAAATGTAATGTTTGAGGCATTCTGCTTGCAAAAAAATC
>NZ_JBHIMA010000008.1:0-81369 GCF_042193775.1 Bartonella sp. OD88NMGDW
CACCCAGACAAACTTTTAGATTTGTCAAAGAATGAATATTACGAAACCGCACTCTCTAAGATGTAAAATACCATGCCAAAACCACGTCCTCCTCATCTTGTCAAAGAAGTCACACGTCATGGTAAAATTATATGGTATGTACGTATTGGTCATGGACCACGTATTAGAATACGCGGCACCTATGGAACGCAAGAGTTTGTTGATAACTACAAAAGCGCACTTGCCGAGTTACAAGGGCTTATACTTCCTAAATCAAAAACTGGTAAACTTGTTGAAGGGTCATTTGCATGGCTACTTAAACAATACTTTAACAGCTCCAATTGGCATAGCCTTTCTAAAGTCACCCAAAAACAAAAAGAACTCATCCTTATGAAGGTATGTGATACCATAGGAAACATTCCATACCAAGCAATTGAAAAGAAACATATCATAGCCGGTGTTGAACGGCGTAAAGAAACACCAGCAATGGCTAGAAATTTTCTGAAAGCCCTTAATGGACTTTTTAATTGGGCGATTGATCAAGGTCTTTTGGAAAATAATCCAGCTTTAGGAATAAAAAGACCCCCCCTCAAAAACAAAGAGGGATTTCCTGTTTGGACAGAAGAAGATGTTGAGAAATATTATCAAAGATGGTCCCATGGTACCCATGAACGCGTTTGGATTGATGTCCTTTTGTATACGGGCTTGCGTCGTGGTGATGCGGTACGCATTGGCTGGAAAGATGTCAAAGATAATATTATTCATCTCAAAACAGAGAAAAGTAAATTCCAAACAGATGTTTTTCTTCCCATTTTACCGGAATTAGCTAAAACGCTTGAAACTGGTCCTATTGGAGAAGAAACATTTATCTGTAGTAAAGTGAATCAAAAATTCACCAAAGAAAGCTTTGGGAATGGATTTAGAGACGCTTGTAATGCGGCTGGAATTAAAAAATCGGCGCATGGATTAAGAAAATTAGCAGCAACACGCGCAGCTAACTCTGGTGCAACAGTATCACAACTCAAAGCAATTTTTGGCTGGACAGAAGATCAGATGGCATCCCTTTATACAAAGAGTGCAGATCGTAAAAGACTAGCTCTTGAAGCTATAAAAAAGCTCCAAAAAAGTTAGGGGCAGAGACAAAAAAACGTAATAGAATCAAAATTCATTAATTCCCTTATATTCTATATAATTCTTTGATTTTATTTACTCTATACCCGCCCCTTGGGCGTACCATAATCCTTTTTTATATGTTTAATACATTCATTTTATTTGTATTTTTAAAAATGAGGAATGTATAAATAAAAACGAGGAATAAGATTTTTAAAGGGATCTCTTCGTAAAAAAGATACGAGAATCATTAGATGATTAATTTCTTTGTTGCATTTCGATAGTAGTGCTTTACTGCGCACAGTTGATAACAATAAAAATCGATAAAATATAAAAACTAGAGGGTTCTAGCTCATGATACGGTAAGTTTATAAACCATATTCTTGCGTATGCCGTTAATTTTTAAATTAAAACCAGCCACATCATTTATACGTTTCTTCCAACCTTCAAAACTGAAATTTACCCCAAAACGCATTTTGTATGAAGCATTTCTAATTACAGTGCCTTTGTATCACATTAAATTTTTCTATAAACAAACAGACCGTAATCTTAGAATTGAAATACGATATAAAAATAGATTCTTATTCACCTAACACAACAAATCAAGAAACTATAATTTAGAATACGATCAACTTATTAAATGGAATCTCTGATAAATAAAAATGCATAATCCCTGCCCCCAGTGATCTAACTACCTTATCTAGTAAACAGATTCTTCATCAATCATAGAATAATTATAGATTTGTAAACACATCACTTCTTTTCAAAAATTAAACCCTCCAAAAAAACTTTACACTCTATTGATAATATATTCTAAAAGCTCATATTTGAATGCTTTTTTCCCTTGTTTTTACTTTTCATTATAAACTTGAAAGTGCTATAAAGTAGTATCGCTTAAAAAAAAGGACTTCTATAAAAAAAGGACTTCTAATGGTAAAGATCAAAGTAGAAAACCCCGTTGTTGAACTTGATGGGGATGAGATGACCCGTATCATCTGGAAATATATCAAAGATAAATTAATCCATCCCTATCTCGACATTGATCTCAAATATTATGATCTTTCCGTCGAAAATCGTGATGCAACCAATGATCAGGTAACAATCGATTCTGCCAATGCTATCAAAAAATATGGGGTTGGTATAAAATGTGCAACCATCACACCTGATGAGGCACGCGTTAAAGAATTTAACCTAAAAAAAATGTGGAAATCACCTAATGGCACAATCCGCAATATTTTAGGAGGAGTCATTTTTCGCGAACCCATTATCTGTAAAAACGTCCCTCGCATTGTTCCTAACTGGACAAAGCCAATTATCATCGGACGTCACGCTTTTGCTGATCAATACAAGGCAACAGATTTTAAATTTCCAGGAAAAGGGAAATTAAGTATTAAATTTGTAGGTGACGACAATCAAGTTATTGAACATGATGTTTTTGATGCCCCAAGCGCAGGGGTTGCTATGGCTATGTATAACCTTGATGAGTCAATTCGTGATTTTGCCCGCGCATCCTTTAATTATGGACTACAAAGGAATGTTCCAGTTTATCTTTCAACAAAAAATACCATTCTAAAAACTTACGATGGTCGTTTTAAAGATATCTTTCAAGAAATATTTGATACGGAATTTAAAACTGAATTTGAAAACCGTAAATTATATTACGAACACCGTCTTATTGATGATATGGTTGCTTCTGCATTAAAGTGGTCAGGGGGCTATGTATGGGCATGTAAAAACTATGATGGTGATGTTCAATCTGATATTGTTGCCCAAGGCTTTGGTTCTCTTGGTCTCATGACTTCTGTTCTTATGACACCAGATGGTAAAATTGTTGAAGCAGAGGCAGCACACGGCACCGTAACACGCCATTACCGTCAGCATCAAAGAGGTGAAGAAACATCAACAAATTCTATTGCATCTATTTTCGCATGGACGCGTGGGCTGGCACACCGTGCTAAACTAGATAACAATGAGAAATTAAAAAACTTTTCCACGACATTGGAAGAAGTTTGTATTAAAACCGTCGAAGAGGGTTTTATGACTAAAGATCTCGCACTTTTGATTGGTCCTAAACAAAAATGGCTTTCTACGACAGGTTTCCTCGAGAAAATTGATGAGAATCTCAAAAAAGCAATGGGCAATTAAGTTATTACTTAAATTAAAATTCAAAGCTCTAAACAGAGCTTTGAATTTCTCTTGGCAAATTCAAAGAAGTACCTTATAAGTAAAAAGAGGATAAACTTTTATTAAATAGCAAAAAAACAGTGAAAAAACAAAGTTGGTCTGCGCTTTTATTAGGTAAAAACGGTCTTTGCTTTTTAACGTTTACAGGTGGTGTTGTATTACACGCAACCAACGTTTATATTGTTATTACTATTTTACCCTCCCTTATGAATCATATTGGCAATGAGATATATTATTCTTGGGTGGCAACTGTCTTTATTACAGCTTCACTCCTTGGTACTTCACTTGCAACAAAAATATTAGGAAAATTAGGTCCTCGCAACGCTTATGTTATCTCTGGACTTATATTTACCTTAGGCACTTTCCTGTGCAGCATTTCTTCATCTATGTCATTATTTTTAATAGGACGCTTTATTCAAGGATTGGGAAGTGGTTCTTTGTTATCTCTATCCTATTCCATGGTACGTATTATTTTCAGCCCCTCTTTATGGTCACATGCATTAAGTGTTATCTCTGGAATGTGGGGAATATCAACCTTATTAGGTCCAGCGATAGGAGGAATTTCTGTATATTATGGCCTATGGAGAGCATCCTTTTGGATCATTGGCGCATTAGCTATATTCTTCTTACTCATAGCCTGTAAAATTTTACCTAAAAAGAATGAAAACTATGTTCCAACATCCCCCCTCCCTCTTCTTCAGCTTTTCATACTCACCTTATTGATTTTTATCATTTCTGTTGGAGGAGCTATGGACACAACAATGGCAAAAATTTGCGGATTAGTTATCGGACTTAGTCTTCTCTTTGTTCTAGCAAAAATCGAATCATATAGCTTTCATCCTATGTTGCCGCGCAAATCCTTTTCTTTCTCTTCTGAAATTTTTCCCGTTTACGCATTAATACTCGTGATGACAACAGTCGTGTACAGTATAGAACTTTATTTACCACTTTTTCTTCAAGAACTTCATGGACAAGCTCCCCTTATAGCCGGTTATATAGCAGCACTTATGAGCCTAGGGTGGACGTGTGGAGCCCTCTCAAGTGCTGCTGTCTCCACAAAAAAAATTCGCAACATCATTATATACTCGCCCCTATTTAAACTGTTAGGTATAGCGATTCTTTTATGGCTCATCCCAACAGAAGTTTCCACACTTGAATATATTTTTACTATTTGCTTAGCACTATTTTCTATTGGAATCAGTGCGGGCATAGCATGGCCACATTTGCTCACACGGATCTTACAATGTACAAATGATGAAGATGCTCTACGTGCCAGTGAATCCCTTACCTCCGTACAACTATTTTCAGCTGCATTGAGTGCAACTCTAGCCGGAGTTATCACCAATCTTTCCGGTCTCTTTAATCCTGGAGGAACAATAGGAATGATCTTAGCAGCAAAAACTCTTCTTATAGTGCTCATTGGTTTTTTATTTTGTTTTGCTATTCCATTAGCGCTGCGCATTTCTTACTGCATATTAAAAAGTCCAACAGGACATTCCAATAATTAAATAAACATAAAAATACCTTCTTCATTAAAAAAATCAAAAGTATTAAGCATGCTTTTCCATATACCATGAGACGCAAAAAATCACTAGTCCACACAAAGTTAGAACACTTCCTAAAATAGCTGTATATTCATAACTATAGCCCAATTTTAAAACTAATGCTCCAGATTCTGCACCAAGAGCATTAGCAATATTAAAAGCAGACTGCATTAATGCTCCTGCCAAAATCTGTCCCTGTAGTGCAACATCCATAATTTTTGTTTGTATAGAAGGCATAGAAGCAAAAGAAGTCCCAGCAAAAAAGCATCCTATTGCCGCTGTTAACGGAGCATAGGACAAAAAGAAAAAAAGAAAAAAAACAAATACGCTCCAAAGCATAGAAAAAAATATCATCGGCGAAATACCAATTTTAACAGCTAATTTAGGCCCCAAGAGATTTCCTACCACCATTCCCAATCCAACTAACGGCATGATAAATGGTACCCACTCAAGTGAAACACCAGAAATATGCATTAATGTTGACTTGATATAAGTGAAAACAGAAAATAATCCTGACGCTCCCACCGAAACCATTAACAAAAGAAGCCATACCTGCTTTTGCTTTAATGCACCCATTTCGTGCAAAGGATTCGTTTTTGGAAAACTTAAATCACAAGGCAAAAAATTCCAAATAAGCAAACAACATAATAAAGCAATCATACCCACAAGGACAAAAGCAATCTGCCAACCAATAAGTTGACCAATCCAAGTAGCACTGGGTGCTCCCAAAACGGTTGCAATTGTTAAGCCAAGCATAACATATCCAACAGCTTTAGAACGTTCTTTCATTTCTACCATTGAAGAGGCAACCATAGCCGCAAGTCCAAAATAGATTCCATGGGGAAGTCCACTGAGAAAGCGTAATACTACTAATATGCTAAAATCAGAAACAAAGGCACTAGCGATATTTGCTAAAGCATAAAAAAGCATCAATCCTATCAAAACAGTTTTGCGTGATACATGAGCTGTTGCCACAGCTAAAAGAGGTGATCCAATTACAACTCCTAATGCATAAGCAGAAATATATTGACCAGCGGTAGGAATATCAACATATGAACTTCGTGCCATCTCTGGCAGTAGCCCCATTGCAACAAACTCTGCAGTACCAATAGCAAAACTCCCCACGGCAAGGGCTAAAATTATTAAACGCCGTATTCTCGAATCAATTTCCAATGCAAGAACCTTTTGTTTATAAGAATCCCTCATATCATCACTTCTGGATAGGAGTTTTAACTGTAGATATCTGTAATACACACAAACAAAAATTCAAAACATTGTTATACGCATACCCAATAGTCCCCAATGAAGTTTCAGGTAAGATTCTTTAATGAAAAACCTTTGAAACCCTCAAGGTTATAGACGTATTCACCTATTTTTCTCAGATCTGCCAGATAATAAACTTTGTCTCCTCTTTTCAGCAGTTCCAATTTTACAGTGAAACCTTTATTTGACAACGATATACTATACCCTATAAATAATTCTAAAATTTGTCGAATAATGCACTTCAAACAAGTGAACCACATCTCATCATTATCTTGATACAAAGATAAAACTTCTCCCAAAATTATTGTTGCATTATTTTTGTTATCTAAATGCAGATCCTCCAAATTGATAAGCTATAATTTCAACTTTACGCCATTCTTATAAATTATTATAGAGTCTTTTAAAATTCCCATGATAATAGTGCTTGGTTTCTAGATTTATTAAATATCCTCTTTTAGGAATCTTTATCCCCCTCTCATCTAACAGAGGAATCCCCTCAGGTATCTAACTCACTATCTATAAATTAAAATATTCATGTAAATATTTTAATTTAAATTATATAAACAGAGCAGAAAACAAATATAATAATTTTTATCTCAATATATTTATCGATATTTTATAAATGTGCTAATTATCGTGATTAATATTTAAATTTTTTATGACTTAAAATATATAATTATCTTATAAATAATACTTATTATTAAGATATAAAAATAATAAAAACTTAAAATATATAATTATAATATTTAAAATGTTGTAATCTTATTTTAGTTTTATTTTAATTTTCTAAAGATTTATCTATTCGGTTGTATATAACCCATTCTTTACCTTTAGTAATAAAAAACACAAATTAGCTCATAAAAATACAATTTTCATACTTCTTTAAGAGTTCGCTAACGCCTCATTAACATTGTTGCTTTAAACAGTCATCAGAAACAGAAATAAACTGTTTTTCTCCGGATCAGGTAGCGCGTACCGGAGTAACAGTTTCTGTTTTATATAGTAATTAGAAAAAGAATATATGCCCTATAAAACCGCACTTCTATATCTTAGGATAGTGCAATTTTATAATTTTTGAAGGTGTTTCTAATTTCATATTTTTAGCTAAATTTGTAAGTACAAGAATAAATTCAATAAAAAAATGAAGCGTTATATTACGATTAATATTTTAGCGTCCTTGTGCCCATAGAGCACGCGTTTCAGCGCAAAAATCAGCATAACAGCCTTCTTCAATGGCATCACGAATTCCCTGCATCAGTTGTTGATAATAAAAAAGATTATTCCAACTCAACAACATACCCCCAAGAGATTCACCAGATTTGATCAAATGATGCAAATAAGCACAACTATAATCATGTGCTGCTGGACAAAGTGACTGCGGATCAAGAGGATGTGGATCTT
This sequence comes from Bartonella sp. OD88NMGDW, assembly GCF_042193775.1. Lineage (NCBI taxonomy): Bacteria > Pseudomonadati > Pseudomonadota > Alphaproteobacteria > Hyphomicrobiales > Bartonellaceae > Bartonella > Bartonella sp. OD88NMGDW. Next base: position 7,482 of record NZ_JBHIMA010000008.1, read on the forward strand.
CTGCATAACGCGCATTACGCAAATTAATTCTACCAAAGCGGGTAAAAGCTAAACCATGACGTCCTGCACGCGTCGGCATAACACAATCAAACATATCAACACCACGAGCAACACTTTGTAAAATATCATCAGGTGTCCCTACTCCCATAAGATAGCGTGGTTTATCCTCTGGTAAAATCGGACAAGTAGTATCCAATACTGCTGTCATAACACTCTGCGGCTCACCAACAGCAAGCCCTCCAATAGCGTAACCTTTTAAATCCATTTCTTTTAATGCTTGAGCAGAACGTTCACGCAGTTTCATATTATCACCACCTTGAACAATCCCAAACAATGCTTTATCTGGCTGATCTCCAAAAGCTGTTTTACAACGCTGCGCCCACCGCAATGAAAGTTCCATAGCTTCTTCCATTTCTTTTTCAGTTGCAGGTAATGCAATACATTGATCCAACTGCATCTGGATATCCGCACCAAGAAGTTCTTGAATTTCGATAGAACGCTCTGGACTCATTTCATAGTAAGCTCCATTAATGTAAGAGCGAAAAATCACACCTTGTTCAGTAATTTTACGGATTCCCGCCAATGACATAACCTGAAAGCCACCAGAATCGGTTAAAATAGGTCCGCTCCAGCGTGAAAATTCATGTAATCCTCCCAAACGCGCAACACGTTCAGCTCCTGGACGTAACATTAAATGATAAGTATTCCCCAAAATGATATCTGCACCAAGATCACGTATTTGATCCATATACATAGCCTTAACGGTTCCTGCCGTCCCAACAGGCATAAATGCGGGTGTACGAACACATCCTCGCCCCGTTATAATTTCGCCTCGACGTGCATACCCATCTTGAGCAATTTTTCTATAATGAAATGTCTTTATCATAACTCTCGTCTTTTTGATTCCATCAATGCATATCTCTATAGAAAGAAAAAAGATATCCCCTTACGAGCATTGTCATAAGCTTTATGAATTAATTTTTGATTCGCTCAATATTGTAACCAGCATAAAAAATTAAACGAGATAAAAGAACATTTCTTGTTAAGAAATCACCATAATAAAAGTGATAATCTAGCTCCAAAAAAATAGCAAAATCCTTATAATATCATACCTCAAAATACCTACGATTAATGCACTAAAGCCTTAATAGAACTGAAAAATTATTATCACAATAATCTCATCTTCACATACTTCCATAAGCAATAACTTTGTACGCATAGAAGAAAATTCTGAACGCATTGTACAGCTTACAATATTCTTTACTTTTACAGATAAAAATTTTTCATCTGCTGAGCACGGCAATCCCCACGCTTAATAAAAGCGCAAATGAGCATAATCATTTATCCCCTTACAATATTGAGATAGCTCTTGGCACTTGAGATAATTCACAAAAGAAATTAACGTGTAAAAACACTTAAAAAAACTAAAAATGCTTTTTGTAAAGATTCTCAAATACCAAAAGCTCTATCGTAACATTAGAGGCTGAAAAAGCGTATGATGGTACCCGTTTGCTCCTTCACAAGCTTTAAAACTATACATGCCATGAATGTCATCGTGGAAGTGAATGTTGATATATACTGAGAAATGCTTCTTAAAAAAACACGTAAATGTGCAACATTAAGTATATTCCGTTTGGAGCGTTCCTCTATTAAAAAACGAGAAAAATAAAAACGTAAGGCTATGCATAACCTTCATTATTTAAATGATATCGCTTTAGATACTTTTTAAAAAAGTAAAGCTGAATTAAAAAGAATATGGCAAGACTAGCCATTTGTTTCACCTCTGCGCCTTCACATTCTTCTAAGATTAAACTGTCTTCTTGTTTTAAAGATGACACCAATGAGATATACATAAATGCTGGTTTTCCACCTTGCTAGGAAAACTGGAGCAGCTAGTAAGGCTCTTATCCGTATTAATATGTGTGCTGCTGCATTAGGATTGGATGTTGATTTACAAGCAGCAACAAAAGCACACGCTCTCTCAGAAAAGTAACATCATAAAACCATTAATAGACCAACAATGAATTGAAGAGAAATGCCGAATTTTTTATAAAATACTTTTCCAAACAACAACCATAACACAACAGACTTTGCGTTTTCCTATTCTGACAAGTGTTTGTACAAATCCTTTGCGTTATATTCTTCAAGAAGATCCGATTGAAGGAAATATATGGACAATTCTTAGCTCGAAATTATAAAAGGTAAGTGTGATACTACAAAAGAGTTTTGTGTGCCTTTATTGATCAGAAAAGAGTATTTTTTCTTAGAAACTGACAATTGAAATCAGCATAATTTATACTATTTTGCATCCGCAGCAATAACGGCTTTGGTAATTGAATCTGGATCTGCAACAGGTTCACCACGTTTAATTTTATCAACATTTTCCATACCTTCAACAACCTGTCCCCATATGGAATATTGACGATCAAGCCACGGAGCATCTGCAAAACAAATAAAAAACTGAGAATTAGCAGAATTTGGATTCTGACTACGTGCCATAGAAACTGTACCACGCTTATGAGAAAGATTTGAAAACTCTGCTGTTAAATTTGGTTTTTCTGCCCCCCCCATACCCGCACGGGATAAATTGAATTTTTCACTATCCTTCTTTCCAAATTGGACATCGCCAGTTTGCGCCATAAAACCATCAATAACGCGATGGAAAATAACATTATCATAAGCACCTTCACGTACCAATTCTTTAATACGTGCAACATGTTTTGGCGCTAAATCAGCCAAAAGCTCAATAACAACTCTGCCCTTTGTTGTTTCAAGAATTAAAGTATTCTCTGGATTTTTATTCTCAGCCATATGGAAAGCTCCTTTGATTCATTTCTCAACTTGTAAAGTAGCAGCATTAATAACATCAGGATTTTTTACAGATCCATTATTACTTGTCGTACCTTTTTTTATTTTATCAACAATATCCATCCCCTTTATAACCTCTCCAACAACCGTATACTGACCATTTAAAAAAGCAGCATCATCAAAACAAATGAAGAATTGAGAATTCGCGGAATCCGGATCTTGTGACCGTGCCATCCCAACAGTACCACGCTTAAACGGCTGCTTTGAAAACTCTGCCGGTATATTGGGATAATTTGAGCCACCCATACCAACGCGTTTCAAATCAAAATCTCTACTGCCTTTTTTTCCAAACTTTACATCACCAGTTTGTGCCATGAAATTAGGAATAACACGATGAAATACAACATTATTATAGGCCCCCTCCTCTGTTAATCTTTTAATTTGCGCAACATGTTTTGGCGCCAAATCAGGACGCAGACGAATAATGACATCACCATCTTTGAGAGATAAAACAAGAAGGCTTGCATCACTTGCTGGGCTAGAATTACCGGCGACAGCGGACAATGAAAAAAAACAAAACACACATATCAAAACAGCAAAAATTCTACGAGACACAATTATTCTCCCCTAAAAGATTGGAATTTCGAGCTCAAAGCTCGTGCAATATTGGGCGGTACAAATGGTGTCACATCACCTCCCATGGAGGCAATTTGGCGTACCAATGTAGAAGTTATCGCACGCCCAGAAACGCTTGCCGGCAAAAAAACAGTTTGCAATTCAGGAGCCATAACGCCATTCATCCCTGCCATTTGCATTTCATAATCAAGATCAGTACCATCACGCAATCCACGAATGAGAAATGAAGCACCAACTTCACGCGCCTTCTCAATTAGAAGGTTGCTAAATGAAAGAACCTGCAATCGGTTAGAATCCGCGCCAAACAAATCTTTCCCTACCTGCGTAATGAAATCAACACGCTCTTCGAAGCTAAAGAGTGTTTTTTTGTCAGCCTGTATCCCTATAGCGACGACCACCTTATCAGCTAACACAAAACATCCTTTCAAAACATCAAGATGACCATTTGTAAGAGGATCAAAAGAACCTGCATAAAGAGCAATTTTCATGATTTTACTTCATCCTCTTGAAAATTATTTTTCTTCGCTCATATCAACTGTATCAGAATGCTTCTCACCTTCATCATCTAATGAACTCGTATCATCTTCAGGTTCAGAAATACGTTCAACCGATACGACCCTTTCACCTTTGGCTGTATTAAAAATTGTGACTCCCTTAGTTGAGCGCCCAGCAGTACGAATTCCCTCAACAGGAACACGAATAAGCTGTCCCCCATCTGATACCAACATAATTTGATCTTGCGCCTTCACCGGAAAAGCCGCTACTAATTTACCAATTTCAGCTGTTTTAGATGGATCTGTTGCACGAATCCCTTTTCCGCCACGTCCGGAAATCCGGAACTCATAGGATGAAGAGCGTTTACCATAACCAAACTCACTCACCGTCAAAAGCATTTGTTCACGTGCATGAAGTTCTGCATAACGTTCATCTGTTAACTCTGTTTCAGCACCCCCATCTTCCTCATCAAGAGTTACAATATCTTCAACATCAGCATCTGCACCAGAAGCACGCCGTTCATTCATTACACGTTTAATATAAGCAGAACGCTCAATGGACGTCGCCTCGACATGCTCTAAAATTGTCATCGAAATGACTTTATCGCCTTTAGCTAAATTGATACCACGAACTCCCACAGAATTACGCCCAGCAAAGACACGAACATCAACAACTGGAAAACGGATACATTGTCCATTGGCTGTTGTTAGAACAACATCATCATGTTCTGTACAGGTTTCAACAGAAAGAATTTCATCTTCTTCATCAAGTTTCATTGCAATTTTACCATTACGATTAACTTGAACGAAATCTGATAATTTATTACGACGCACAGTTCCACGTGTTGTCGCAAACATAACATCCAATGCACTCCAGCTCGCTTCATCTTCAGGCAAAGGCATAATCGTTGTAATACGCTCACCTGGTTGTAAAGGAAGCATATTGATCAAAGCCCGCCCACGCGATTGGGGTGTCCCCAGCGGCAGTCGCCAAACTTTTTCCTTATAAACAATTCCACGTGATGAAAAGAAAAGAACCGGTGTATGCGTATTGGCAACAAACAATCGCGTTACAAAATCCTCATCCTTCGTGGACATACCAGAACGCCCCTTACCACCACGTCGCTGTGCACGATAGGTATTAAGAGGCACACGTTTAATATAGCCACTATGGCTCACCGTTACCACCATATCCTCTGGTGCAATCAGATCTTCACTCTCCATCTCAGCGCTACCAAAACCAAATACGGTACGTCGCGGCGTTGCAAATTCCTCACGAAGAGCGCTCAACTCATCCTTAACAATACACATAATGCGTATGCGTGATGCCAAGATATCAAGATAGTCAGCGATATCCACGCCAATTTTATTCAATTCATCAGCGATTTCATCACGCCCAAGGGCTGTCAATCGTTGCAAACGCAATTCTAAAATAGCACGCGCCTGTTCTTCAGAGAGATTATAAGTACCATCCTCATGAATAATATGACGAGGATCATCAATAAGTTTAATCAAAGGTGCGACATCCATTGCTGGCCAGCGTCGCTCCATTAACTGTGCACGTGCTGTCTGCGGATCAGGAGCTTTGCGAATAAGTGCGATAATTTCATCAATATTGGCAACAGCAAGGGCAAGACCAACCAAAACATGTGCTCGCTCACGCGCTTTACGCAAAAGATATTTTGTTCGCCGACTGACAACTTCTTCCCGAAAAGAAACAAATGCACGAAGCATATCAAGCAACGTCATCTGTTCGGGTTTTCCCCCATTCAAAGCAACCATATTACAACCAAAGGAAGTTTGTAGCGGCGTATACCGATATAATTGGTTTAAAACAACTTCCGCAACGACATCTTTCTTCAGCTCAATAACAACCCGATATCCATCACGATCAGATTCGTCACGCAAATCAGAGATTCCCTCAATGCGTTTATCGCGCACCAATTCGGCCATTTTCTCAATCATCGTTGCCTTATTAACTTGATAAGGGATCTCATTCACAATAATTGCTTGTCGACCATTGCGAATTTCTTCGATCTCAACTTTAGCACGCATAATGATTGAGCCACGTCCTGTTTCATAAGCTGCACGAACACCAGAATGTCCGAGGATAATGCCCCCTGTAGGAAAATCCGGACCAGGAATAATTTCAATTATTTTATCGAGTGTGATATCGGGATTATCAATCAAAGCGATACAACCATCAACGACTTCACCAAGATTATGGGGAGGAATATTGGTTGCCATTCCCACAGCAATCCCCCCTGACCCATTAACCAAAAGATTGGGAAAACGCGCTGGTAAGACAACCGGCTCACGCTCACGCCCATCGTAATTATCCTGAAAATCAACAGTATCTTTATCTATATCAGCTAAAAGTTCTTCTGAAACTTTTTCTAAACGACACTCAGTATAGCGCATAGCCGCGGGTGGATCACCATCAACGGAACCAAAATTTCCCTGACCATCAATCAATGGATTTCTTAAAGAAAAGTCCTGCGCCATACGCACTAAAGCATCATAAATTGAAGCATCACCATGGGGATGGAATTTCCCCATAACCTCACCAACAACACCAGCAGATTTACGATATGACTTATTGAAAGAAAGCCCCATCTCATTCATAGCATGAAGGATACGTCGATGAACAGGCTTAAGACCATCACGAACATCAGGGAGTGCACGTGAAACAATCACGCTCATCGCATAATCGAGATAGGAGCGTTGCATTTCATCAATAATACTGATTGGTTCAATACCGGTTAGCACATCACGTTCCGGAAGTGGAGTAAGATCGGTCACAATTTTAAAACTTTCAAAAAAGAATCATTTCACTTTATTTATATCGAAAAATACACCAAAATGCTAATTTCTCCCCCATGACAAAAAAGAAATTTAACAATATTTTTCAATATGTTATTAATTTATATTAAAATTACCAATAATAATCAACAATTTCCACTTCGCTAAACTTCAAAAATCTGAAACAAACAAATCATAAAGTAATCATGATACTGCAATTAAAGACTCTTAAAAAGGTACGTCATCATCTAATTTGTGTGAAAAACTTTCTCCCAATTGATTATTATTTTGACCAAACGTATTTCTCTGATTTGAGTTACTATCGGCAAAGCCACCACTATAACTCCCCCCTTGACTTGCTCCTTGCTCCCCGCCCGCGGTTCCCCGCCCATCAAGCATTTGTAATTCACCACGGTACTTTTGCAAAACAACCTCTGTTGTATAACGGTCATTTCCATTTTGATCTTGCCATTTTCGTGTCTGTAACTGCCCCTCAATGTAAATTTTGCTGCCTTTTTTTAAATATTGCTCTGCAACTTTGACAAGGTTTTCATTAAAAATAACAATACTATGCCACTCAGTGCGTTCTTTTCGCTCATTTGTATTCCGATCACGCCAACTTTCTGAAGTAGCAATACGCAAATTTGCCACTTGATCACCAGAATTCAAACGGCGGATTTCAGGATCCGCACCAAGGTTACCAATCAAAATAACTTTATTAAGGCTACCAGCCATCGCATAAACTCCAAAATTTTAATTCGTAAAATACTCTGTTTTATAATAGTTATAACCATCTTGACCTTCAATTTACATGTCTGCAATTGACCTTCAATATGGATATTGCTATCCTTTCCCAATATTGTATCCGTGTAATTATAACAAAAGATGATAAAGACGCATAGTTTATTCCACCACGAGAGAATAAAAAGCTACTCATTTGTATTCCTCTTTTCATAAAACTTATACCTTCTTTTAGCATTAAAGCAGTTAAACACATTGTAATTCTAAAAAAACAGTTTTATTCCATTTTAGATGCTCAGTTTTTGTCACATATGCCAAGGGTAAAATATGACTTATCAAAAATATATCTCCATTCGCGGTGCACGTGAGCATAACCTTAAAAATATTGATCTCGATCTGCCTCGTGACAAACTCATTGTTATAACAGGACTTTCTGGATCAGGAAAATCATCCTTAGCTTTTGATACAATTTACGCTGAAGGACAACGCCGCTATGTCGAAAGCCTTTCAGCCTATGCACGCCAATTTTTGGAAGTCATGCAAAAACCCGATGTCGACCGCATAGACGGTCTATCTCCAGCTATCTCCATTGAACAAAAGACAACCAGTCGCAACCCTCGTTCAACGGTAGGTACCGTTACTGAAATCCACGACTACATGCGTCTTCTCTTTGCACGTATTGGTATTCCTCATTCTCCTGCGACAGGACTTCCTATTGAAAGCCAAACAGTAAGCCAAATGGTGGATCAAATTATATCCTTACCAGAAGGAACAAGAATTTTTATTATGGCACCCTTGGTGCGAGGACGAAAGGGCGAATATAAAAAAGAGCTAACAGAACTTTTAAAAAGAGGATTTCAACGCGCTAAAGTTGATGGAAAATTCTATGAAATCGCCGATATTCCACCTCTTGATAAAAAATATAAACACGACATCGATGTCGTGGTAGACCGCATTGTTGTACAAAAAGATATCACCTCTCGCTTGGCTGATAGTATAGAAACCTGTTTACAATTAGCAAATGGACTTGCCATAGCTGAAATGGCAGACCAGCCCTTGGCACAAAAAGAAACGACAAAGGAATCTGCTCATAAATCAAAAAATGATACACACAAACGGCTCATTTTTTCAGAAAAGTTTTCTTGCCCTATATCTGGTTTTTCTATTCCTGAAATTGAACCACGCCTTTTTTCGTTCAATAATCCTTTCGGGGCCTGCCCTCTCTGCGATGGATTAGGTATAAAAAAGGCAATGGATCCACTAAAAATTGTGCCAAATAAAAATCTTACCCTAAAGAATGGAGCCATTGCTCCTTGGGCTAAATCGGATTCACTTTATTACAGACAAACCTTAGAAGCATTAGGAAAAGCTTACGGTTTCAAACTCACAGATCAATGGTGTGAACTCTCTAATGAAGCACAACAGGCAATTCTCTACGGTACAAAAAAAGATGAAATCTCTTTTATCTATAAAAATAATTCTGGTTCGCATAAAACAACCCAACCTTTTGAAGGAATTATCCCCAATATGGAGAGACGCTGGAAAGAAACCGATTCTGCTTGGTCTCGAGAAGAAATCGAACGTTATATGTCTTCTTCGCCTTGCCCAGCTTGTCATGGTTATCGTTTAAAACCAGAGGCACTTGCTGTAAAAATCCACGGAATGCATATTGGGCAAATATCAGATCTTTCTATTCTAAAGGCAGATGATTGGTTTGCCAATATTCATCAATATCTCACAGAAAAACAACGTAATATCGCTATACGTATTTTAAAAGAAATTCGCGAACGTTTAGCTTTTTTAAATCATGTAGGATTGGAATATCTTACCTTGTCTCGAACTTCAGGAACGCTTTCAGGTGGAGAAAGTCAACGCATTCGGTTAGCATCCCAAATTGGTTCTGGTCTTACAGGCGTTCTTTATATTTTAGATGAACCATCTATCGGTTTACACCAACGCGATAATGAACGCCTTTTGGAAATGCTGCGCCATTTACGCAATCTTGGCAATACAGTTATTGTCGTTGAACATGATGAAGACGCTATTCTCACAGCAGATCATGTTGTCGATATGGGCCCTGCCGCGGGCGTTCATGGCGGAGAAATCATAGCGCAAGGGACACCACAGGAAATTATAGAAAATTCAGCCTCTCTCACAGGACAATACCTTTCAGGAAAAATGGCTGTTAAAATACCTGCCAAACGACGTAAAATATCAAAAATGAAAACACTTAAAGTCATCGGTGCCAAAGGAAATAACCTCAAAAATATCAATGCGAATATTCCTCTTGGAACCTTTACATGTGTAACCGGTGTTTCTGGAGGAGGAAAATCAACATTTCTTATTGAAACACTTTTCAAAGCAGCATCACATCATATCATGGGCTCTCATCACAGCCCTGCCAGCTATGACAAAATTGAAGGATTAGAATTTCTTGATAAAGTCATTGATATCAACCAGTCCCCCATTGGACGCACCCCACGCTCTAATCCCGCAACCTATACAGGCGCTTTTACACCGATTCGTGAGTGGTTTGCCGATCTTCCAGAATCAAAAGCCCGTGGTTACAAAGCTGGTCGTTTTTCATTTAATGTTAAAGGAGGACGTTGCGAAGCATGTCAAGGTGATGGAGTCATAAAAATTGAAATGCACTTTTTACCTGATGTCTATGTTACTTGCGATGTCTGTAAAGGAAAACGCTATAATCGAGAAACACTAGAAATAAAATTCAAAGGACAGTCTATAGCCGATATTTTGGATATGACAATTGAAAAAGCAGAGGAATTTTTCCAAGCTATTCCCGCTATTCATAATAAAATGGAAACTCTCATTAAAGTAGGATTAGGTTACATAAAAGTAGGACAGCAAGCAACCACACTTTCTGGTGGGGAAGCACAACGTGTGAAACTTGCGAAAGAACTTTCACGTAAAACAACGGGACGTACACTCTATATTTTGGATGAACCGACAACAGGTTTACATTTTCACGATATTTCCAAACTTCTTGAAGTGCTGCATGAACTAGTCGAGCAAGGCAACACAGTTATAGTCATTGAACATAACCTCGATGTTATAAAGACAGCCGACTGGATTATTGATTTAGGACCCGAAGGTGGAGATCGTGGTGGCGAAATCGTTGCAATTGGACGCCCTGAAGACATCATTAAGGTCCCCGCTTCCTACACAGGAAAATTTCTAAAAGATGTTTTACTGCGCCCCTCTCTCTATAATTCCAATTCTTAAAAACGGTTTCCATTGTAAAATAAATCATACGAACAAAGCCTGTACTTCTATTGTTACCTTGTAAACACCAACACCTAATTCCAGTGGTGCAACATGTTTAAAGCAAAGGCTGAAACAATTTAGCGCTTTATAAGCTGTTTCAATTTTCGTATTGCCCATAGGAACGCACGCATAATTGCGTATTTATTCTCTGTTTTGTTTATATCTGAAACGACCAAACAGCCCAATTTGGAAAGAATACGAAGTTTTAGGATATAAATAAGTTCCTATCTTTACATCTTCTTTTAATTTATCTTTACGATTTTCAAAGGTATCCGCAGCAGTATCTTATAATGAAGATTGCCCATTGCTTCACGCTTTTGTTTATCGCGTTCCTTAATGGAATCACATTCCTCACGAAGAGACAAAACGCCCCAAACAAAATATATTTGCGTTGCCAAATCACACATCTGTTTTAAAGAAATATTTCTCAACGCTCTCAAGCCCATTTCACAACGGTACCTAATGCTATAATGATAAATCCACTATTGTACACAACCATCTTTACGTTTATGAAGGAGCATGATCGGCATCATCACACTCTTTTCCAATATTTGTCTCCCCCTACTCCCTAATATTGCAAAACCTTTAGTTATCGAAAGCTTTCATAAAAAGCATGTTATTTTTTCAAATGTTTTTATCCACACACTCTTACTATTCATGATATACAAAGGTATCGTTTTGATTGATTGACGATAAAAAGATCTAAAATGAGAAAATCTTACGCTATTAGAGTTTCTCATTCCGTATAGAAAACGTCTAATTATCCTTATAAGTCAACGTATTATCTAACAAAAAAAAACAAAACTCTTTTATTATATTATTTTAATTCTTGTACAAAAATTGTAAGATTTCTTCCCAAAAAACAGTATTTGACTTTATTCTACAAAAGAAACTCTCCTAAAAGAGCATAGAGTGTCATTATTTTCGACTTTTTGTGCACAAAGTATCTGTTGGACATCTTACAGTTGTCAATATAATGTGATGCAGTCTAAAAAGACAAAATAACGTTGGAGATAATTTCAGCATGAAAAAAATTGAAGCCATTATAAAACCTTTCAAACTTGATGAAGTGAAAGAAGCGCTTCAAAAAATTGGGTTACATGGTATTACAGTAACAGAAGCGAAAGGTTTTGGCCATCAAAGGGAGCATACAGAACTTTATCGTGGCACGAAATATGTTGTTGACTTTCTACCTAAAGTAAAGATTGAAATTGTTGTGTCCGATGAAAAACTGGAACAAACTGTTGATGCAATACGTAAAGCAGCTCAAACCAAACATATAGGAGATGGAAAGATATTTGTCTTTTCCATTGATGATGCCATTCGTATAGGCACCGACGAAACTGGTATCGATGCCCTTTAATAAATAATGAGAAAATTCACTTTTTTATCCACCTCAACGCCATATTAAGGAAATTGAATATGACAACCGCATCAGATATTATCAAACAGATTACAGACAATGAAATCCGTTTTGTTGATTTACGTTTTACTGATCCACGAGGAAAATTGCATCACATTACAATGGATATCGCAGAGATCAGCGAGGATACTTTTAGTGATGGTGTCATGTTTGATGGTTCTTCAATTGCTGGTTGGAAAACAATTAATGAATCTGACATGGTTTTAATGCCAGATCCAGAAACAGCACATATTGATCCTTTTTTTGCTCAATCCACTTTGGTTATATTTTGTAATGTACTTGATCCTGTCTCTGGTGAATTTTATCGTAGAGATCCTCGTTCTATCGCCAAAAGGGCTGAGGTTTATATGAAATCTTTAGGCATTGGAGATACAATTAATGTAGGTCCAGAAGCAGAGTTTTTTATCTTTGATGATGTGCGCTATAAAACGGATCCTTACAACACAGGGTTTAAACTCGATTCAAGTGAACTTCCCTCCAATGATGACACGGAATATGAAACAGGCAATCTAGGGCATCGCCCACGAATAAAGGGAGGATACCTTCCTGTTCCGCCGATTGATTCCTGCCAAGATATGCGTTCTGAAATGCTCACAGCACTCAAGGATATGGGCGTACAGGTCGAAAAACACCATCACGAAGTAGCAGCAGGCCAACATGAATTGGGTATTCGTTTTGATACACTCGTTCGCGAAGCTGACAAGATGCAAATTTTTAAATATGTTGTACATCAAATAGCAAACAGTTATGGGAAAACAGCAACCTTCATGCCAAAACCAGTTTTTGGTGATAACGGCTCTGGAATGCATGTCCACATCTCCATTTGGAAAGATGGCAAACCCATTTTTGCAGGAAATGAATATGCCGGTCTATCAGAAACCTGTTTATTTTTTATCGGTGGTGTTATTAAGCACGCAAAAGCAATCAATGCTTTTACAAACCCATCCACAAACTCCTATAAACGTTTGGTTCCTGGTTATGAAGCTCCTGTTCTTCTTGCCTATTCAGCACGTAATCGTTCTGCATCTTGCCGTATTCCAATGAGCTCCTCACCAAATTCAAAACGCGTAGAAGTTCGTTTTCCAGATCCAACAGCAAATCCCTATTTGGCATTTGCAGCCCTTTTAATGGCTGGTCTTGATGGCATCAAAAACAAAATTCATCCCGGACATGCTATGGATAAAGATCTTTATGATCTTCCCTTAAAAGAACTCAAAGAAATCCCTACTGTTTCAGGAAGTCTGCGTGAAGCGCTTGAAGCACTTGACAAAGATCGTGGCTTTCTTAAAGCTGGCGACGTTTTTGATGATGATCAGATTAATTCCTTCATTCAAGTAAAGATGCAAGAAGTCTTGCGCTACGAAACAACACCTCATCCTGTTGAATTTGATATGTACTATTCTGTTTAAACAATCAATACGCATTCTTCTGATTTTTAAAATGGAGGCAAAAGCCTCCATTTTTGTGGATATTCTTCTCATGCAAAAGCGCAAGAGGCTTTTTGCTCATCCGCTTTTCCTTTATAATGTGTTCAATCTCTTCAAATGAATTAACAAGGTTTCTAATGCCGCGAATTTGTTTTCTCGTTCCCTTTCTTTTATGCATTGTCTCTATCACATCAACAACTCAAGCACATACAATAACCAATCAAAAACTCATAGCTCTTGAAAAAGCGGCATCCGCTTATAGTAAAGCACTTAAAAATGCCGATGCAAATGTCATCTTAAATGCTATTCCTCCCCAAATCATCAACCGCTTAACCGCTAAAAAAAATCTTAGTCAATCACAATTTCGACAAATCATGAAAAGCCAAATAGAACGGTTGGCAGAAAGTTACAAGATTGAAACGATCAACATTGACCAAAAACAAAAACGTGAAGGTACACTTGATAATGGCACCCCTTATTTTGTTATACCCGTGGAGCTTGTAACCACAACAAATGCTGGAAAAAAATGCTCTATTCAAACTGAAATTATTGCCCTACTTCACGATAACCAATGGTATTTTATCCGTAGGAATGACGAAACGCTCTTAAACATAACCAATGAACTATTTCCTGGACTTGAAAAAGTAAAAATCAATCCCCAAAAAGTCACAAAAATACTCTGAGTGAAAAGAACGCACGTAAATAAAAGATTTACCCCTATAAACAAGTTGTAACAATTGTAGCAGCAGCCTTAAATTCAACTTTTTTATGAGCACGGCGTACCATTGTTTCTTTATCTATTCCCCATTGTTCCATCATCCAATCTTCATCTAAATGGGCAATAGACCAAGCATGATCAGCATCAATATTTCCCGCAGCAACAGCAAGAGCAATGAGAGCAGATCCCGTTAAGGTTGTCATCATATGAAGTGCGGCAAGCATATAAGGAGACTCAACGCTACGTAAATAATGACTCACAGCTTGAAGTGCTTCTGGTGATTGTTCCACATGCATCAGCCCTTCTGTCAAATAAAACCTTGCACCCAGTTTTTTTTCTGCCCAGTCTAATAAAGGATCCCATTGCTCAGATTGTTTTTGCACCAACTCTTTAGGTGTCTGTGCACGATAAAAGATCATATCACACGCAACGAAACGCAATAAATCTTCAAAAACAACCTGCATATCATCAGCGATACCATCAATAACAGTATTAACCAAACGCGTCATCGGCATTTTTGCAGGATCAACAACGTGCTTTTGGTTCTCAAATTCCTGAGCAACATATTCAGCAAACACTTCTGTTGGCACATGAAAATGACGCCTTGCGGGCGTTTTAACGGGACGTTCGTCCAACAAAATCGTAAAGCCGACCTCCCCACAAGCAATCTTCACTTGCTTATAAAACCGTTTTGGGTGTGATTGGCATGAAAGATTTTGAATCTTTTGAACAGAACTTGTTTTATTCTTATTCAATGGCATATCAAAATGATCCAAAATCTCACGCATATTTGTTTACCTCTGATCTTTTCAAGAAAGCGACTGTTTTATCCAAGTTTTATACACTTTAATAAGATTAATCCGACCTTCCTATGCCTCAAAGAAGAAAAAAGATCTTGCCAATCCCAATCTGATTAAAGAGTTATATTTCATGTTTCTTTTACAAACAAGACAATGATAATATCTTTTCATATATTCAATACAGTCATGAATATAGAATAATTTTTTAAAGTATCATCTTAATTAAAAAGTTTAATACATTGAATATGATAATAAAGGTGATCACGTTTTATCATTTTTCTTATTATCCACCTACAATAATGTTATCGACACGGACAGCTTCAAAAATACTTTTTGCAAAATATTAAAGCCAAAAAGTTCATCATCCAAAAAATGATAGAATAATGAAAAGACCAAATTATATCGTAAATTTGCTCTCACATATACATTATTTTATAAAGCACTAAATTACTTAACGCATTGTGCTTGATATACTCTACATATTGCACTAGTTTAAATTTAGGCATATAATTATAAAGAATAGAGATCATGCAATCTGAAAATAATACTTTTATCTATACACTTATCCCTGCAGATACTAACTGCACAGCTGCAGCACAATAGTGGCTTGACAATCACAATCAAAATATTTTGTCCACTGACTCGAGATCCCGTATTATCTTATACACAACTCTTGAAGAAGCATTTAATGAACTTGCTCAGAAAAAGGATGGATATCTCTTAAGCTGTGCTGCTTACCCTGATTTGCATACACTCATATTTACCCGTTTAGGTGATATGCAATTATTTGACAGCTTTATCATGCCTACTCACTCTATGGTTTTAGCTAAACGCAATAACGCTGATAAAATTAAAACCGTAGCGACTCATTCTGCCCCGCAATCTTTGGTAGCTCATCAATATGACAAAGTATTTGCCAACAGCAATGCTGATGCAGCCGTTCTTTGTAAGGCTGAAAAAGCCGATGCTTGTATCACAACATCGGTTGCGGCAAATCGCTATAGGCTGAGTATTGTCGAAAATTTTGGACAAGTGCCAATGGCCTTTTTGCTCCACTCACTAAAGTCAACTAATCATGAAAAAATCTGAAGCGCTTCTTTCCATTGTTAACTTGGTTGACAAATTCCGTATGCGCCAAGAACGAGATGGGAGCATTAAGGAACCAACTTCAGCAGATAATAATATGATCAATGAATTGATCACTCTGCTGAACCACCATGCCAATATTCTTGACGGATTATCTCCAAAACTTTTAGCGACCATTTCTGATGATCTTCATCAGTGGATAATCAGCGGTTTAACGACCCCTCCTAAATTTGATAACACTTTGGCTGCTTTCAAAGCCCCATTACCAGATGCTCCCTTGTTTTTCTTGGCTCCAATGCGTGCAACAAATGGACCTGATCCAGAAGGATTCCGGTTTGAATTAGTTACAGGATATCGTCATGAAACGGCCTATCTTGCTGACGCCTCAAAATATACAAATAATTATGTATCACCATTTCAATGTATAAAAATGGGAATAGCATCAAGAGGTTTTTTAGAAGGCAATTGCATTGTTCTATTCCCAGAATCTGTAGCGGCTGCTCAAAAAATTGATAAGCAAGCATTTGCTTTGTTTTTTTTTCAGTAAATTCTTTGATATTTACAACAAGAAAACAATTGTGGAAGCTGAACGTTTACTCGGTCGAGATAGTAAATTCCTGTTCGGTCAATTGCATAGTCGTAACTTATCTAAAGAAGACATTTACGATGCTCGCTGTTTGTAGGGCTATTATCATGACTATGCACATCATACCGGACCGCGGCCATTGGATAAAAATCTGTATATAAAATTAAATTGGTTTACAGATCTTCTAGAAGAAACTAAAGTTGATTTAATTACAGTGCGTATTATGCTACAAAATCAGCCAAAATTTTGGAAAGAAATAACTGAATTTATCCTATTAGAACGCATATTCCGTTATCCAAAAGGTTCTGATCAGCATATGACATTCGATGCTGGTACAGGGATCTTGCTTTTTGAAATATTGATGCGGAACAAAGCATTGATTGAAACAAATCAAGGTTATCTTCAATTTGATTTGGAGCGTCTTGAAAAAGTAATAATATTGATGATAGCAGATATAGAAGCACTTGAAGCATTAGATGATGACGCTTATTTGGCAGGAGCTAAAGATTATATCCAAAATAATCTTGGAAAGCCGCAAACTTCACAGTCACGATTTAATTTTTCAACATCATATTATGCACAGCGAGTGATTAGAGGATTAAATCATTGAGTTTTATAAAAGGACGGTTACTATTATTTACTTTTGCCATTCTAGCATTGTTTTCCATAAGTTGGTTATTATCTAAGAATTTGGTTAGCAATATACCCGTCATGCATGCGGTTGGACTTAGGTTGTTTGCCACCGCTGCCACCTTATGGCTGATTGCAATATTTCGTGAGAAAGCTGTTTTCAGATCCCTACCATTGCTTTCCATGATACCTTCTTTTTTAATTCTCTCAGTGTTAGGATTTTCGCTGTATTTTGTATGCAGTTTTGGCGCATTAAAATCACTCAAAGCCAGTGATTTAACCATGGTGCTCGCTACTATTCCAGGTATTACCTACATATTGGGTGCACTGACGAATAGCCTTACGTTCTCATGGTTAAAACTTATCGGTATGATCATTGTCAGTGTAGCGGCTATAGCATTTAATATAAACAGTGCAGAGGGTGGATATTACAGCCTAATAGGAACAGCTCTTGCTTTAACAGCAGCACTTTCTTACTCTGCTTATGGCTTATTGTCTAAACGTTATCTTAAAAATTTACCTTTGCTCACCTCATTGGCTTGGATCACGACAATTTCTGCAGCATCATTTATGCCATTATTTATTTTTGATCCTGCCCCACTCTTATATCTTAAGTTAGAAGATATATTTAAAATATTGATTTTAGGAACTGTTTGCTCGGCACCAGTTTACGTATTATACTAAAAAGTTTTAGCCGAAGGAGGCGTATTATACGCCAACACTATCGGCGTATTATCCCCTTTTGCAGTGATTGCATGTGAATGGATAATCGGCTCGAGCCCTTCTCTCAATATGATCAAAATAATTGCTATGATTGTAGTTGTTATAGGGATGACACTCTTATTTATAGATGCATCAAAGGTATCTACATGGCAACATAAACGCCATTCTCAAAACTCCAAATTTAATGAGGAAACAAAATGAAAAAACTCGCGTTAGTTTGCCAGCGCAATGCAAAATTACCATTTATATTTGAAGCAGCACAAGCAGCTAATATCGAATTAGTAATGATCTATGATACCGCTGAAAGCGTTCCCTCTCAACACCCTGCAGCAGTAACTTCAACTTGGCAACTTCCTGTTTTTGATAACCCAGAGGCAGCTCTAGACACTTTTGCAACGGGAGCAAAAGAACGCAATATTTCTGGGGTTATGACCCTTCGCGAAGAAGCCATCCTATGGACAGCTTTGGCTGCAAAAAAAATCAATACTCCAAGTATTGAACCAGAAGTAGCAGCATTAACCAGAAATAAATATCTCATGCGTCAAGCTTTTGCTAAAGCAGGCTTAAGAACACCAAGATTCTTTTATATAGATAATCCAGAAGACCTATCACAAATACAAGCCTTGGATTATCCACTCGTTATTAAACCCGTCTCTGGATGGGCAAGTGCAGGCGTAATGTTAGCTAAAAATTCCGCCGAACTTCCTGATCTCATTAAAGCCGTATGGAATGTTCAGCATAAAGACATGGCACGTTTTAATGATAAAAATAAACCTGTAGGTTTAGTTATAGAACAGTATTTGCCAGGAAAAGAGTTTGTCGTAGAATGCTTTGTTGATACAGCAGGTGTACATGTTCTGACCGTTGGAGACAAGGGACAGCCTGAGGGACCATGGTTTGAAGAAACAATTTATCGTCAACGCTGCGATATAGATGATCCTTTAATTATTGCTTTATGTGAGGCTGCATGCTCTGGAGTTAAAGCTCTTGGCATAAATATGGGCGCTGCCCATGTAGAGCTACGTCTAGATGCTAATAATTTACCTTATATAATTGAGATCGGCGCTCGTATAGGTGGATCAGGTGTCTCCCATTTTATTGTTGAGAAAGGTACAGGGATTTCATTTGCAAAACTATGTATGAATGCCGCTTTAGCTGAACCAAACCCAAACCTTCCCGATATACTCCCAGCTGAAAAAGTGGCTGCAAATTACATTATTCCTCTTCGTGGTCATGGACGGTTTTCTGGATTTTTTGGTCTAGATAAGGTTGCGCAGCATCCTCAAACCGCCAGAACTATCATTTTCTTTGAAACCAATCATACTTCACCACCTCCACCAGCATTTGGTGGATATCCTGGTTTTATTTTCTCTGTTCATAACTCAAACGAAGAAGCACGCAATTACCATAAATGGCTTGATGACACCTTAAGCATCATATGGAAACACCACGTTTATCAATAGTCCGATAAAGATATTTCTACTGACCCTCAACTTTGATATAAATCTTATCGATACAAATGAAGTCACAATGCGAATGCCTAAAACTTCGCAAATATCTTTCCATTAAAGATGCATATTTCAAAAAACAGAAATTGAGGGAAATATGATCTACTTTTACACCCCATTTTAATAAAAGCTCTTCAATGTTTCTGTATTTGAAACAATAATAAAAACTTCTAAACGACTTTTTCGATACGACCAACCTCTTCTCCCCACGTCTCAAAGAAGAAAAAAAGATCTTACAGCCCCCACTCTGATTTAAAAGTTATATTTCATATCTATTTCACAAATAAGACATGATCTTCTTCACATATTCAATACAGCCATTAGAACAATTTTTTAAAGCATTTATCATTATAAGAACTGAAGATGTTGAATTTGATGGTAAAAGTGTTCAAGCTTTACCACTTTTCTCATGATCCACCTACAATAATGCTATCGATACGAACAGCTTCAAAAACGCTTTTTACAAAATTTAAAAGCATAAAAATGCGTATTATCCACGAAACAATAGCGCTTTATATTTGACATATGCCCTCCTTTGCTTAACAGCAAAAGCTCTTAAATCAACAGTCAACACACCTCCCTGCCTTTCATGATTGATATCAGCAACTTCAAACGACAATACTTTACAGCATAATAGGATAATAAGGCTACTATTTTAAAAAGCTGATGACGAATACATCCAAAATATCTATAGCCAAAATAACACAAATAGATTTACAGTCTCATTATCAATTTTTTTGAAACATTTAAGCCCCCCTATCAACCAGATAAAAAAATAAATCAACGTGATCCTTTCATACTTATTAAAACACATGATGCCATTATTAAAAGAAGCAATTAAAATTGCTGCACTATCAATGGTTTAAATCAAGGAAATAAAACAAAACTTTAAAAATCACATTTATTATTTTTAAAAAGATTTATTAAAAATGATAGCGCAAACCACCAGAAAAATGAACTCCAGAAAAACCAGCCTTGGTTAACCTATGCTGATAGCTAACATCACTGTGGAGTGTAACTTTAGAAGAAAACTGTGAATTGACACCCAAACCAACTTCTAAGGAAGAGCCAAAAGAACCCAACTGGAAAGCATCTTTAAAATGAACAAATTGTTCTTTATCAAAACAACGAGCAAGATGAATATTACCATAAAAAGAAGTGATCCGATCCTTTTCAAATGCTGTAAATGTTTTACTTAAACGTCCACCAATACGCACAAACCATTGACCTATTTTTTTCATCTCAACATCAAATCCATCAATATCACGAAACTTATCAAATTGAAGATATTGATAAATAAGCTGAAGTTGCGGATCAAAAATAAGATCTTTATATCCTGTCATAAACACTTTACCAGCAGAAAACGAAACGTTCAAAGGATTTGCTTTTAATGTCGCCGTCTTACCCCAAGCATGGGTAAGCACATCCCCTTTAAACAAACCATAAGATAAAAGACCATCTATATAAAAACCAGTGTTGTGTTTCACACTACCGTATGTCGTAAATGACCATTTATTAAACGTACTCTTTTGGCTTTGTTCCACGTTACGAGGTTGTAAGGAAAGCTTTCCATAGGTTCCCATAATCCCAAAAGATGTTGTACTATATGCGCTCTCTATTGTTTTGAGCAAAATGTTTGTTTTTATAGCGTTATAATCAACGTTACCATCGTACCCATATTTAAGTTTAGAAAGATCTGAGACATAACGATAACTCCCACCATAACCGTGGACAGATAAAGCAAAATTCCCTTCAACTTTTAATAATTTTCGAGGAATAGACTGCGTAACTTGCAATTCCTTTTGTTGATTACTGATATCCATGAGTCCAATATGAAACAAAGCATTCGGTAACAAAAGATAGGTTGGAACTTGTGGAACAACCTCTCTGACCTTTAACTCAGAATGAGGGATAACAGACACTCCCAAAGAAGGCTGAATATACTTACTTTCAAGGCGAAAATCCCAAAAATCTCCATTTCCATCAACCAATCTTTGAGAAATTTGTGCATTTCCAAGAGTAGAATCTGGACCATAAGCATGAAGATAATATCGGTAAGGCAACCCTTCTAATGCAATATAAGCACGATCTAACTGAAAAGAATCTTCTGCCGCTTTTCCAGAAACCTGAATAAGTGAAATACTATGAACATTTTCACCGGTTGCTATCTCACCTTGGTTTCCTGTGACAAATTGCACATAAACTGTCGTTTTTCCAGAAACATCACCATGTATCAAAAGCCGATCAGTCTTTTTATTATCGAGCAAACCATCACTACTGAAATGTGTATTGAGATAAATATCTGCCCTATCTTGCGCACTATAAACTTCTTTCTCTCCCTCCCCAATATAAAGTGTCTGATAATCCTGAAAAATTGGAGTTTCAAAAGCAATAAAACTATCAGAAACTTTCACAAATGAAATAAATGAACTTGTGCGGTTTGCAGCTTGCGAAGCTATCTCTCTTCTTTTTGTCAAAAACCATTTTGATCCCCTTATCAAATAAAGCTCAGCAATAGAATCATCGGCAACACGAGTCCCTCCTATCAATGAAGAAGAATCAGCCAAAATCGCTACAGTCCCTCCCTTTTCAGCTGTTAATAATAAGTCACCAAAAATTTTTGTACCTTCTGTTACTGCAATATAACTACGACTATTATTACTGTGAATAGCTGTCCCATCTGGAACCTCAAAAATCGTCCTTTTCAAAAAGACAAGTCCCTGTTCATACGCATCATTCCCCCCATCCATCTCAAAATACATACCATGTTTATTACCTATTGCTTTAATTATTGAATCTTCAATATTAACCCGCGAAATTAAAATATTTCCTTCCCTTCCATTATTGGATGGTGTGTTAGAATCTTGTCCAACTGTTAAAACATGAACATCCGTAGAAATAATATTAGTATTTTTTAAATAAACAGAGCCCTGATGTTTTACATTGAAAACTGTATGTGCAATCTTTTCACTTGTATTTTCATTGTCTTCTGTTTTTTGATATTTTGAAGTAATGGTAACACCATCTAAAGTCGCACTCCCCCCTCTCCCCACATAAAGCGCAGCAGCATCATTCACATCAATAAAACCACTTTTCATCTGAATACCCGCATCAGCCCTAACGAAAAGAGCACTCTCTTGACCGATACCCAAACCTTCCACTTTAATTTTTGTATTCGTTAACGTAACAGATGCTCCTCGCTTCTCTGCATAAGCCGCAAACTGAGAAGCCTCAATTGTTCCACGATTAACCTCAATCATTCCACTATCAGCTTTAAGACCTATTGACACATTTTTAAAAGCTGAATCACTCAAAACAATTCTTCCCCCTTGTGATACAGAAACACCATAAATATCTTCTATACCCGCAGTAGCTTCAACCTCTACACGCATTGCCTGAATAACTGTATTTGGCTCCTGCACTACTATAGCAGCAGGCAATATGAGAGAACTACCCTCCCCATTCTTTTCTTTAACAGGTACCGTGAACTTATATACTTTATCACTAATTGTATGCTTTACACCATCACTGCATTTATAAGGCAATTTGTTTTCGTCACATGACAGTGATGTATATGAATGAGAATGCGCCTCAATATTTATATTTAATAAAAAAGAAAAAATAGCTGCTGTAAAAACACACGAATACAAGTGATTTTTAGATACCTTGGTTATCATTGTTTTTCAAAACTCTCTTTTTTTCAACAAAACAAAAAATGCTGGCAAAAAAAACAAACCACGAATTAAACACAATAAGAATAAAACAAATTGATATTTTTTGTTTTTTATGATAAATTATAGCATACTCATAATATGTTTTGTATTTTATGTAAAGAAAGAACAAAAAGTTTAAAAACACCATTTATGATGACAATCTCTTTAAAGAGTGCATCTCAAAAAACGCGAAAAATGTGAATTTCGAAGAGATATAATATTCAATTTATCTCACCACCGAAAAATAAAAATGCAACAAAATGATAACAATTTTTAAGATTTAAACAATCGAACCGTTTTAATAAAAATACGATATAATGAGATACATTATATGAAAGCTATAACAGCATCATTTCTTTAACTACAATAAAAAAACAAAAAATCGCACACTAATTTATAACCTAATGTACACAATTTCTGTATTAAAAATGCTAGTATCTAACAAAAAAATTATCATAAAATGAAAAGATCTTTATATCAAAATTACTTGCATAATACTTTAGATCTTTTGATAAAATCTAAAATACAGTAAAACACTCACCATCTTAAAATTAAAAAACACCAAAATAAAATTTCATCAAAATCAGTTTTATGAAAGCTATCTGTTTATTATCATTAAAGCAGATATTTTAGCAAAGCTATTATTTGACATTCTTTATATTGAATAAATTTCTCTAAACAACAACTCACTATCCTCCACTATCATCATCTGACAACAACACTATTGCTAATCTCGTAGCTGATGAATATAACTATATTGGAGACAAAAGAGCTGTATTTTTCTCTTCTCCCGTTTAATATTTTCATTCAATTATTGATTTAAAATGAGTATTCTACTGTTGATGATCACTTGTGCAAAGCTTTTTTTATTTACTAGCGTTTTTTATCATTCATCAAGACGTAACATCTTTTTCGTCTAATTGGTACACCAAAAATATCATTATCTATAACCTGCTGATACCTTACTACCATTAAATTTGCTAAAAATGAATCACTTCGCGATACTGATAAAAGTAGATTCTCTTTGAATCTTGTGGTTTGTATCGATAACCTGCTTTAGTCATGCATTCATAAATTGCTGCAAACTCACTTGCACACGAATCCATATTTTCAGGAAAAGCGTAGATTGGCTGCCTGCCACATTTGAACAGTGCTTGTGAGATCGTAGATTCATTGACATTGGGCTTTTCTCATAATGCCAAGATCGATTGGAGGAGATTTGCTAACACATCCAGCAGAGCTTAATAAAATTATAACACTCAATAATTTCAATATTTTTCATTTCCCCCCTTCAATATTTACGATAGAAAGGCTGAAAAACTTGTTAGTATTTTCTCGCATACAAGATGGCTAGTACATTAAAAAAAAGAAACCCCGCCCCCCATGCGAGAAAAAGAATATGAGGATTATTGATTACAGAAACATCAATACCTAAGGTTGACATTCAGGTTGTTCTTTATGCTCTTTACAATGAGGACTATTCAAACGCCTCTCTACACTTCGCTGAGGAATAACTGCATCAGGCTGACAAATTGGAAGATTTTCATATTTCTCACACCACTTCACCCTTCCCAATTTATCTCGGAAACCTGCTTGGATCATACATGCATTCTCTGCCTCCTCAGCATTGAATTTCTCATCCATACTTGTTTCTGTATCAAGCCGACCATCCAAATGCTGCACTCCGCATTCCAACAGAGCTTTTTTGATCTCAAGCTGATCTGCGCCGGGCTTTTCCCATGCATCTACAGCTGTTCGAGAAGGCTGTTCTTCGTAACATCCAGCCATAACAAATAAGGTTATCCCGCTTAATAATTTTAAAATATGCTTCATTTTCCTATCCTTGAGTAATTTTGGCACGAAACAATCTATAAATTATTTTACATGCTATTTTTTATTTTCAAAACAATGATGGACATTATCAACCTTTATTATTTTTATCTTCCCGAAGATTATAACATTATTTTTATATCAAAAATACGGTAAAATTATTACTAAAATCATATTCTATCAACGGCATGCTTATAATTATTATCAATATTTTGATTACAACAAAAATAGATATTTTTATATTATTGCGCCTACAGTTGTAGTACCCATAAATAAATAGCATTGAAATGGTGACTTAAGGACACCCCAGTGCACAGGCATGAAAAACATGAAGATAGGGATTGTTGATCATCATCAGCAAAAATTAAGACTGATATTCAGGAGCGGTTTTATATTTTTTACAAAACGAGCTGTTCAAACGCTTCTTGACACTTCGTTGCGGGATAACAGCACTAGGACGACAAATGGAGAGGTTTTCATCTTTATTAAGTATAACACCAATATAGTCCTCCCCATTTGTAGTGGAATTTTGCTTGGATCATGCAAACATCAATGGAAGCCACTGCATTGATGCTTAACTTTTTATTTTCTGGAAAGATATCATAAGGAGCTGGCATGCCACATTCTAACAGTGCTTTTCTTACCTCAGTAAAGTCTGCTCTAGGTTTCTCCCAAGCACTCAAAACTCCTAGTGGGGCTTGTCGATGTTATATCCAGCGATATTTGACAGAATGAGACCACTTAATAATTTTAAGATTTGTTGCATTTTTTTCTCCATAAATAACCTAAACCTAAATTATCTAAAATCGAATAAATTAGCATAATATGAAGCGTTCCATAGTGCATTGCACACGTATAAGGCGCATGACTATAAAAATTCTAGGATCATAGGCGCCTACCGCTCTCCTCTCCTTTCGCATGGGAATTGCTGGTGGAAATAATATATAGGGAAACTCCAAGGATACCTTATAAAAAGTAGGTGGATTGTGACCAAATCCTATACCAATGGGGTTAAGTAAATGGTTTTGTAGGTAAACATGATCTTTTTCGCCATCATTTACGACATATAATAGATTTTCTATCGATAGAGCCTTATAAGCTGTTCCCAAAAGATAGATATTGTTTCTTTGCTATATTGTGGATATCTCGCTTTTTAAAGTCACGCAATCCTTTACTTTGGGGGGCTACGTGCACGAACAATCGCGACTATATTGCCATTTAGCCCGCCAATCAAACTATTATCGATTTTGTGTTTTACATCTCTATAATCAAAACGTTTGGCTGCGCCCCTTACATCTTTTATGGTACCAAGAATGCCCACATTGACAGATCCTGTCACACCAACAAAGGACTTTTCAGGCATTTCTTGTATCTTAGAGATATCATAGTTTTCCGAAAGCGTGATATTATTTCCAGCATCAACGTTGACATCACACTCTGCTGAAACATTTGTCGGCTTACATGTTTACATCATGATCAGCAATAATCTGCACCTCTCTGCGCTTTGAAATAGGATTGAACGGAGCTATTTTCCTATTGATCGCCAGTGTCTTTCGCACTCGCACCCACAACAGAAGCACCGCTGCTGCTCTTTTCAATCTGAAAGCCAAAGCCTGTGTGCTCTTCCTGTGTACTTGAACTATGATTACTATGACCCACAATACAGTTGCGGAGTGCATTTTGTCCTTCTCCACTTGTGATAAAAATTATCCCGTATCAATATTATAAAAAATAAGTTAGATCCTTGCTCTTTTGCTCGCAATAACAACAAGAATCGTAAAACTGTCACACGTTCATTGTTCTCTTTAATTTACTCTTCTATGAAATTTTATTGTGATACCTTACTGCTCTTTATTGAAGTTTTTGCAAACGCAATGATACAATGACTTTGATTATTCACTATTTTCTACCAACGCCAATCCTCTTTGAGAAAAAATAATAGACAATAAAAAACTTCTCCCCTTTACCCCATAACAACTCAAATATCCTTTTAAAGGATACAGAAGACTCCAACCCTTCTTTTCGAGAGAATACATCTAGAACTTTATCTTCGCTTCTAAAAGCAATAGTAGTTTCTTAAACAACAAAATTTAAACAACAAATTTTTTAAAGAGCTTATAAAATAATAAAAACAATAACTTACCTTGTAAAACAGAACTCCATTAATACGTTTAGAAAAAGATATCTGCCTATAATCTTGTCTCTATTAAAATCTATTTGCATTGTTAAGCATTTTAACATGAAAGACTTATATTGATTTCAAAGCTCACCATAAAAAAATGCCCAATATTTATATGATTTGGCCGTTAGCATAAGCAATGGCTCACAAAAACTTCCAAAGCAAAATAATAACGAGCAGATTTTTTTCAATCTCAATTGTTCTAATCTTTAGAGTATAACAATCAAACAACTGTTCTCCTGATGACATCAGTTATTTGTTTTGAGTTTTATCTCTATTCACATTTTATTGCTGTTTCTTTTGCTTAAAATTATAAAGTTTAAGTGCATAGAAACAAATAACAAGCCAAACAATCCAACTAAAACCTATAATTAAAATTGGCCGTGTCTCATCAAAATACCATAAGAGAATAAAAATAAAAACCATAAATAAAATAGAAAAAATCGATCCTATTGGCCAAAATGGAATTGGAAATTTTAAACCATTCTGTGCTTCTTTAGGCATCTTAATTCGCATAAAAAATTGTGAAAGTAGAATCATCATCCAAACAAAAACTGTCGCAAATGTTGCCATTGCAGCAATAAGAAAAAAAAGCTTTTCATGGTAAAAATAATTAAGGACAGCACCAAGAAGAAAAATACCGAAAATCATCAAAATAACAAAAATCGGTATACCATTTTTTGATAAATATTGAAACTTCTTTAAAGCATAACCTTCCTGCGATAAACCATGTATCATGCGACAAGCACCATACATTCCACTATTCATTGCAGAAATAGCCGCTGTAACAACAACAATATTTAAGATATTTGCCGCATATGAAATCCCAAGATTTTCAAAAATGGATACAAAAGGGCTGTCCATAAGACCAATCTCATTCCAAGGATAAAGTGACATTAAAATCGCTAACGTCATGACATAAAAAAGCAAAATACGAACTGGAGTAGAATTAATTGCCTTTGAAATTGTTTGATGAGGGTTTTGAACTTCCATGACTGCCATCCCAATGATTTCTATACCACCAAAAGCAAAAACAACAACACTAAAGCAAGCTAAAAAACCAAACCAACCATTGGGAAAAATACCACCATTTTTCCATAAATTATGAACAGTAACGGTAGAAAAATCTGCACCTTCACCCCACCCAAAAAAAATAATTGCTATTCCTAAAATAATCATTGCAATGATAGCGATAACTTTAATAGAAGATAGCCAAAACTCTAGTTCACCATAGACTTCTACAGCAGCTAAATTAATACCTGTAATGATTAATGTAATACTCAGTGCCCATACCCAAGGAGCAACATCAGGATACCAAAACCCCATATAAGTCGCAAAAGCTGTAATATCAGCCAAACCAACAAGAATCATCTCAAATACATATGTCCATCCCGTTAAAAAACCTGCTAATGGTGATATGTAATTTGCCGCATAACGAGCAAAAGAACCAGGTAATGGATTATGAAGTATCATCTCTCCTAGAGCCCGCATAACCATAAAAATAGCTAAACCAGCAATACAATAGGCAATCAAAACACTGGGACCCGCAAGCTTAATTGCCTGTGCAGACCCATAAAAAAGACCTGTTCCAATAGCAGAGCCAAGAGCTAAAAAAATAACTTGGCGCTTACTCATCCCTCTTTTCAGTTCATTTATTGCCATTTCTTTCCTTACTTTATTGAAATGCTGACAATCCACACCACGATAATAGCTCTATGAGAAATAAAGCCTCATGTTTCTTTCACAAATATATTTCAAAAAACATTGAAGACCAGCCAGTCCAACACTTTGCTCTAAACAATGAAAAAATACTTTTATTGCGAACTATCTAGCTTTTACAGCCTGCAATTTCGTATTATTTTATTCAAATAAAGTGATAATGAATTTTTTTGTAATTGTCATTTAATTCATTTCGTATTCTCTAGTTTTTTACAGAGAAAATTAACCTTAATGTAATCTAAACTTTTAGGCTTTTATTTCAGTGCACTGAAATAAAAGCCTAAAAATTCATAACAAACGCATTAACTATGCGTACAATTAATTTTTTGTTACTTTAAGTAAACTCTCTTTGGGTCCAGAAAACAAACCTTTTACACCAATTGAACAGCTCAATCAATGATAATACGAATCTCGCCAATTTTCAAAAGTATGAGAAAGGGTATCTACAGCCCATCTTTTAAGGACTCCAACTGCCTTAACTACAAGCTTTCCAATGAAAAAAATATACGGTTAAAATAGCATCTTTGACTGTTGGTCCGATGATAGCATTCTCCTTACCTATAGAAGTTTGCCCTGAGATAGCAATAAAACTTTTGTTTTTCGCTGAAATAAGAGGCTCTTTCTCTTGGTCCACTATCATAATGAAAACTTCCTCTGGAAAGCCACCTCTCCTAAAATTTGCATGAATCTCGAGAATTTGAGAGAAAAAAAGAACTGTTGTTAAAACACATAATCTAGCACTTTTAACCATTTCTTTCTCCTTTTTTATTTAAAATATCAAAAATGAACTATAAAATTCATAAATTATTAAAAAATAAGAATAATATACAATAATTTTTTTACTTAATACAATACATAAAATATAATATTACAATATATAATTTGTGGATATTATTTAACTTATATTAAAAAATTTGATAGAAATCAGAAAGTATATGTATTTTAAATTTATAGTTTTTATAAAATTATGATGATAAATCCAGATCACTATAAAATAACAAAATATTTATTTGGCTACAAACAACATATATGTACAGTAATAAATACATAATTTATTAAATAATTTAAATATAGTATTGATCTTCTATATTTTCATATGAGGAAGTTTCAAAATTCAATATCCGCCCTTCATCATTGTCCCTAAAATAAATATTATTGAAAACTTAATGAAGGAAAAATTGTTTCTGGTAAAACAGATAATAAGTGCCCTTCACGCACAAGTATATGTGCTTGATGAAGATCTGGAGCCATATAGCGATCTTCCTTAAGAGAAGCAACATTTTTGCGTAAACATTCCATAACAGATTGCAAAAAAGTACTTGTTTTTAAAGGTGCACGATATTCAATTCCTTGTGCTGCAACAAGCGTTTCAATGCCAATAAGTGTAAAAAGATTTTCGCTCATTAGCAATAACCGACGAGCTCCATGGCAAGCCATTGAAACATGATCTTCTTGATTGGCTGAAGTTGGTGTTGAATCAACGGAAGCAGGATAAGCCATTTGCTTATTTTCAGACATTAAAGCTGCTGCTGTTACTTCAGCAATCATAAAACCTGAATTAAGACCCGCATTATGCGCTAAAAAAGCTGGAAGTCCATAAGAAACTGCTGGATCAACCATAAGAGCAATACGCCGTTGAGAAATAGATCCTATTTCACATAAAGCAAGAGCAATCTGATCAGCAGCAAACGCTACAGGTTCAGCATGAAAATTCCCACCTGATACAACTTCACCATTCCTTAAAATCAATGGATTATCTGTAACAGCATTTGCTTCAATAATCAGTGTTTTTGCTGCTGCCAGCAAAATATCAAAACATGCCCCCATGACCTGTGGCTGACAACGTATACAATAAGGATCTTGTACACGCTCATCACCCCGTAAATGTGCTGCACGAATTTCTGAATCCTCTACAAGCTTTTCTAATGTTTTCGATACGGCAATTTGCCCATAATGTCCTCGTAAAATATGGATATCAGGATGAAATGGCGCCGTTGATCCCATAATGGCATCTGTCGTCAAAGCTCCTGCCAGCAATCCACCACACAATGCCCGATAAGCTCGAAAAAGACCGGCAAGTGCAAGGGCTGTTGATGTTTGAGTCCCATTAATAAGAGCTAGACCTTCCTTTGCCTCTAAAATAATAGGGGACAATCCCGCTTTCTCTAATGCAACCGCTCCACTCATACGAATATTTTGAAAAAATGCTTCTCCTTCTCCCATCATAACAGCCGCCATGTGAGCAAGTGGAGCTAGATCACCTGAAGCACCAACAGACCCTTTTTCAGGGATGACAGGAATGACGCCCTTTGCAAGCATATTTTCCAGCAAATTTACCAATTCTAGACGAACTCCTGAAGCTCCTCTTCCTAAAGAGATAAGCTTTAAGCTCATTATCAAACGCACAATATTTTCAGCTAAAGGCTCTCCTACCCCACAACAATGGGACAAAATAAGATTTCTCTGTAAAACAGCGACATCGTCCGCATCAATTTTAATGGAAGCCAACTTCCCAAAACCAGTATTAATACCGTACACAGGCTCACTTCCAGCAGCAATTTCAGCAATGCGCTGAGCCCCTTTCTCGATAGCTAAATGCGTATCATTATGAAGTTTACTCACTTCACCATTAAAATAAATAGCCTCAAGTTCACTAAGCGTCACCTCGCTTGGTTTTAGTATAATAGTCATAATTTACTTTCTTTTTTAATCAAAGCGTAATGTTTAGCATTATTGATCCTTCTATAAAACAAAAAAACTATAACGACT
Organism: Bartonella sp. OD88NMGDW; assembly: GCF_042193775.1. Lineage (NCBI taxonomy): Bacteria > Pseudomonadati > Pseudomonadota > Alphaproteobacteria > Hyphomicrobiales > Bartonellaceae > Bartonella > Bartonella sp. OD88NMGDW. The sequence continues at coordinate 39,359 of NZ_JBHIMA010000008.1, forward strand.
CTTTAAAACGAGAATACTTTCTTAAAGGTATTCCTTACGATGGAGTCATTATCCAAAAGTAGAATAGTTGACGATAAATGAAATATTGACAAGCACAACCAAGGTCATGGATTTCAAAAATAGATAACGCATTAATTTATAATCATAATCTAGCATTATTTATATTGAATTTGATAAGAGATCCGAACATCTTAAGATTCTCCCATTCTAAATCTGTGTATGTTGAATTAATCAAAACCATTCGCTTGAACGTCATAAGCGAGATTGGCGTATGGATAAAACTGTACAAAAAAGAACTAAAACCCCTCTTATGAACCGTCTCAAGGGCTGTCGCAACATTGGGAAATGATAAACTGTGTGATGGTGCAGACTTGTTCTTGTGTATGAAGCGTAAAGACGAAGGACTCAATGAATTTATCATATGGATATATCATTAAGCTATTCCTACTAAACTTATAAAAATCTTAGACAGATAGCTGTCACAATCTATCATGATTGCAAAAATTAAACTCTATAGAAAATTAAAAAACTTATTTAACATATCACAACATAGAAGAAATTAAGCTTATTTACCACTTCTAAAATTGTATTTAAAGCGCCAGATTGAAACCTGAAAAGTACATCTTCAATAAAACCACACAAGACTCGAACTAACCCGTTATTTAAAATAAAAATAAAAGAAGCTTTCTTATATCAAAAAATTTAATTAACATATTGTTTTTATATTATATATTTAAAAAGAGAAATGCTTCATATAACATATTTATATTTTACTTTTTTGTTATATTGAATCTGAATTTAGAGATAATTTCAGAATTAGTTTTTTTAAAGATTCTTCCAAGCCATTACCCTTTTTCTGCAAATTTCTGATTATGATAATTTTTGTATTTTTTCAGTTATTTTTGTCAAAATTTAAGAACTCTCATTTAATAATAAGAAATAAGCGTAAAAACAAAGAATTATCAAATATTTCTATTCAATCTACCTCTTCCCCTTTTATAAAATAATCTGTTGTTAAACTACAGTAAAGAAAGCACTCCGATGCTATAATTTAGTTCATAAATTTTCTATTTAAAACTCTCTCATATAAAGTGAACAATAAAAATAAGATGTAATATGTAATAAGATGTCAATTTGAATGCTGAAGAAGAAAAAACTCTCCCCCTCAAAATCTACCTTAATAATACGTTAATCTCCTGAATACCGCCTACTCTGATGTGCTAAAAGAGCAAAAGCAATCATCGATATCAGATTATCCTGCATACATATAGAGCTCACTTCGATACAAAAGCTCCAAATTACCTTGCACTTCATATTTCTTTGTCAATGCAACCAATTGCCGCAAATATTCTTCCCCATAGCAAGCAATAGCACGTTGCGCTTGCGTTGAAGAGCGGCTCATTCCAATAAAAGCTTCAGATGGGATCATCATCGTCCAATTGTGCGTATGGAAAAAAATCTTTTCTGGATCTACCCCAAAGCCATCACTCATTTCCTGTAAAAAATCAAAATTACGATAATACCGGGAATAGTTCGGACTCATTTTCTCTAACAATGTCTCATAAGCCTCTAGAAATTCACTATGCTTGAAATCACGATTATTTTGAATAACAGCCATGACACCATTGACTCGAAGTTGATCTGAAACAGAACAAAGCAACTTAGGACGATCCATCCACTGAAACGCTTGCGCTGCAATGACAAGATCGACCTCACCAATTTGAGGCAATAGGTCTTCGGCACGCCCCTGATACCACTGCACCGTAGGAAATTTTCTTCGCCCCTTCTTAATCATATCTGCCGATACATCGATAGCATGATATTGGTGCTCATTTCCTAAAAAATTAACAACTCCCTCTAGTGCGATACCTGTCCCAGCCCCCACATCCACAATGGACAAATGCTTTTTGTTCTTAAAAGGATGGAGCATGGTTTTAAATAAAGTTAGGGGGTAGCGAGGACGATAACGATCATAATCATTAGCCAATCCATCAAACTTTTCACTTTGCCGTTGAACACTTTCTATCACAGGATTTTCCCCTTTCCCAATTATTATATGCATGTTTTGAAACAAAAATACTATAAAAATAATATATTTTCCTGTAATAATAATTTATATGAATATCATTGATCTTTTATAAGATGACCTCTATATTACCGCTATTATTTTAATATCAACAAGTCACTTAAGCGTTCCTAAAACGCATAGAGGTGTCAGTTTATTGATAAATATGCCTGTTGATAAAATTCAAAATACTTTCCAGCAAGAAGATAAACCCTATATAATACATAAAATATCTGTGGAGACATCTTTATGTTAAATGTACAAACTTCTTCAATGTTTAAAATATTAAAACAATTTTCAATCGTGATTTTTTTGGCATGGTTAGTGCCATTTTTAAGTGGGTGCGGATTTAATACGATACCAACAAATGAAGAAAAAGCACATGCAGCATGGAGTGAAGTGCTCAATCAATATCAACGTCGTACAGATCTCATCCCCAATCTTGTAGAAACAGTTAAAGCTTACGCAGCTCATGAACAAAGCGTTTTCACAAATGTAATTGAGGCACGTGCCAAAGCAACGCAAGTCAACATTAATGCAGATATGTTGAATAATCCAGAAGTTATGCAGCAATATCTCAAAAATCAAGCAAATTTATCAAGTGCCCTTTCGCGGCTTATGGCTGTTGTCGAAAACTATCCGGATCTTAAAGCAAACCAGAACTTTCTTGCTCTTCAATCACAATTAGAAGGAACAGAAAACCGAATTTCCGTTGCGCGCCGCGATTATATTGAAACAGTACGTGCTTACAATACTGCTCTCAAAACAATGCCGACGATGATTTGGGCAAAGCTATGGTTTCGTGATGCTAAACCTATGCCTACTTTTACCATCGATACTGATAGCCAACAAACACCAAAGGTTAATTTTAATTAATGAAAATATTTCAACACTCTATACAACGTCGTATTTTTCTACGTTTATGGGTTCCTTTGAGTATTCTATATTTGATCATTGCATTGGGGAATGTCACTTACGCACACACTAAGTTTCCTCCCTTAACCGGCTATATCAACGATATGGCTCATTTACTTGATCATGCAACACAAAGAAATTTAACGGAAAAGCTAGCTACACTCGAAGAGAAAACAGGAGATCAAATCGTTCTTGTGACGCTCCCTACTCTTTCGGGCAATGATATAGAGACATACAGCAATTCTCTTTTTCGTACATGGAGATTAGGTCAAAAACAAATCAATAACGGCATATTAATCGTCATTGCACCAAATGAACGCAAAGCACGTATTGAGGTAGGCTACGGTCTGGAAGGAGAACTAACAGATGCCATTTCCTCTGTCATTATTAATAGCTTCATGATTCCTAATTTTCGTGAAGGAAATTATCAAAAAGGAATTGTCGAATCCGTTCACGCAATTATCAAAGTGATCACACAAAGTGATGCTGATTTTTCTTTTCGAATCAATCAAAAAGCTAAAGCTGTTGAAGAACAACGCAAACAAGCTGAAAAAGAAGAAATGATTACAAATACAATCACGTTTCTCATTCTCTTTATAGTCATTTGTTTGCCCATTCTTGCTATGATTTTTGGTAAAAAAATAGGTCCACGAAAGTATCTTTGGCTGGGTATTGTCTTCACACCTTGGTTTTTAAACTTAAATGCGAGCGGTAGAGGTTCTGGTGGAATCTTTGGCGGACCTTCAGGGGGAGGAGGATTCAGAGGTGGTGGTGGATCATCAGGTGGTGGCGGTGCAACAGGAAGATGGTAAAACGAGCATAACGATTTTTTTAATAAAATTCATTGCACTTCTTATAAACTATCTCTTAATCCTGTTCTTTTTTTATTTTTCTGATTATAATACAAACTCAAACATCAAGATAAATATTACCAATGACATTTGAATTAAAACATACGGATCGTAATAACTTATCATATCATTTTAATGCAATTCTAGGAAATCCACCCGTTGAATGGAAGATAAGTAATCATCTAGTTGAGTATCCTGAAGCTCTGCGTTATATGCAAGAACGTGTAGAAAAAATTCTTGCAAAAACCGCGCATGAACAGGTTTGGCTTCTTGAGCACCCTTCCCTTTATACAGCAGGGACGAGTGCAAATAAAAAAGATCTTTTGGCGCCTAATTTATTCCCTGTTTATGAAGCAGGACGTGGAGGCGAATTCACATATCACGGTCCAGGGCAGCGTATTGCTTATATCATGCTTGATCTTAAACGCCGAAAACAAGACATTCGTGCTTTTATTAGTGCATTAGAAGAATGGATCATACAGATGCTTGCAAACTTTAATATTAAAGGCGAACGCAGAGAAGATCGAGTTGGTGTCTGGGTTAAACAGTCTCATTGCCCATCAAAACAAAATGATCTTTCTTCCGAAGATAAAATTGCAGCTATTGGCATTCGAGTGCGCAAATGGATAAGTTTTCATGGAGTTTCTATCAATGTTAATCCTAATTTAGCCCATTATTCAGGAATTGTTCCTTGTGGAATTAAAAACCACGGTGTAACAAGCTTTCTGGATCTAGGTTACCCTGTAACAATGCATGATATTGATATTGCTCTCAAACACGCCTTTGAACAAATTTTCGGTCCAACAATTGATGTTTCCTAAGTGCATTGATTTTTAAATAAAAAACAGGCATAAAATCGTTTTAATAAATATTTTATTTTATGAGGTAGATAGTTAAACGCTATGAGCGATAACAAAAAGGATCTTTTTAGTGTTTTAAATAAAGCCCCATCTCGGGTAAATACAAAAGAAAACACTCTGCAGTCTCCAATGAAATCAAAAGCGATGATTTCAAAAAAAAGCGCAAAAGATACGCAAGAAGATGACTATAATGCCCTCTCTATTCGAGTGCTTGAGGGTTTAGAGCCCGTACGTTTACGCCCTGGAATGTATATTGGTGGAACAGACAGTAAAGCGCTTCATCATTTATTTGCCGAAATTATTGATAACGCGATGGATGAAGCTGTTGCGGGTTATGCAGATTTTATTGAGGTCTCATTAGATAGGAACGGTTATATAACCGTTACAGATAATGGACGTGGTATTCCTGTCGAAAATCATCCTCAAATGCCTGAGAAATCTACTCTTGAAGTTATTATGACACAACTCCACTCAGGGGGAAAATTTGATGGAAAGGCTTATCAAACTGCAGGTGGACTTCATGGGGTAGGGATTTCTGTTGTCAATGCTCTTTCTGATGATATGGAAGTTGAAGTTGCACGAGAACGAAAACTTTACCGCCAACGTTTCTCACGCGGCATTCCTCAATCTGGATTGGAAGATCTGGGAGATGTTTATAATCGTCGTGGTACGCGCGTTCGTTTTCATCCTGATCGTGAAATTTTTGGTGAAAACGCAGCTTTTGATCCAGAAAAAATCTATAAGATGGCATGCTCCAAAGCTTATCTTTTTGGTGGCGTAAAAATTCGCTGGACTTGTGATCCCGTCATACTTGAAGGCGCAGAAAATATTCCTGAAAAAGCTGTTTTTCATTTCCCCAATGGGCTTAAAGACTATTTACTCTCGTCACTAAAAGATGAATATCGAGTAACATCAGAAATTTTTTCTGGCAAAACACAACAAAATAATGGCCATGGCTCCGTTGAATGGGCTATCGCGTGGCATGGTGGTGATTCTTGTGTGCAATCTTACTGCAATACGATTCCTACAGGAGAAGGTGGAACACATGAAATAGGATTACGTCAAGCTCTTTTGCGTGGATTGAAATCCTACGCTGAGTTAATAGGAAACAAGCGCGCAACAATTATTACGTCTGACGATATTATGATTTCAACAGCCGCAATACTTTCAGTCTTTATCAGTAACCCTGAATTTGTTGGACAAACAAAAGATCGATTAGCGACCATTGAAGCACAGCGTATCGTTGAGAATGCAATCCGCGATCCTTTTGATCATTGGTTAGCAAATTCCCCGCAAGAAGCAACAAAACTTCTCGATTGGGTTATTGAACGTGCTGAAGAACGTGTTAAACGACGCCAAGATAGAGAAATAAGTCGAAAAACTGCTGTCCGTAAATTACGTCTGCCCGGTAAACTTGCAGATTGTAGCCAGAACCATGCTGTAGGTGCTGAACTATTCATTGTTGAAGGGGATTCTGCAGGAGGATCTGCTAAACAAGCAAGAAATAGAGCAAACCAAGCAATTTTACCTCTTCGTGGTAAAATCTTAAATGTCGCCAGTGCTGCACATGAAAAAATGAACTCAAGCCAAACAATTAGCGATCTTATCCTTGCTCTTGGATGTGGAACACGCTCCAAGTATCGTGAAAAAGATCTCAGATATGAACGTATTATCATCATGACAGATGCTGATGTTGATGGTGCTCATATTGCGTCACTGCTCATTACCTTCTTCTTTCAAGAAATGCCTGACCTTATTCATCAGGGACATTTATATCTCGCCGTCCCTCCCCTTTATAGAATATCGCAAGGAGGAAAAGTTGCTTATGCTCGTGACGACATTCACAAGGATGAATTACTCAAAACTGAATTTACTGGAAAAGCTAAAATCGAAATCGGGCGTTTTAAAGGGCTGGGTGAAATGCGCGCGGAACAACTTAAAGAAACGACTATGCATCCTCAAAAACGTACATTGCTTCGTGTTTCTATTGATGCCGTGGAAATGCAAGAAACGAAAAAGACTGTAGAAAGTCTCATGGGAACAAAACCAGAAGCACGATTTCGTTTCATACAAGAAAATTCTACTTTTGCTTCTAATCTAGACATCTAATGTAAAAAATATCCCTTTCAAACCACTGCGGCTGCGTCAATCACACGCAGTTGCGGATTGGTCGTTCCATTCCAATAATTCAAACTAAGATGACCAGCTAAATGAATCATTTCACCAATATTTTCAAAAAGAAAATCACCAAGAGATGTCCCTACAGCACGAAAAGCTATTCCTTGCAGTTTTTTTCCTTCAACATTAGATACAATGAGGCGAAGATGTCCTTTACCAACTTCAGATAGATTCACCAATCGATGAGAGGGAAGAACAAAGACAGGTGTTGCATTCCCTGTCCCAAATGGCCCTGCTTTTTCAAGCAACTCAAACAGTGCTTCATTAACACCAGAAGCAGAAAGAGAACCATCTATACTAAGAGACTTTTTAGCATGCAACTCAGAAACCCTTAAAGAAACTTTTTCTTCTAACCATTTTCGAAAGATTTCAATTTTTGTTGATTGAATTGTAATTCCTGCGGCCATACTATGTCCCCCTCCCTTTTCTAATAAATTTAATGTAACAGCTTCACGAACGAGTGCCCCTAAATCTATACCATTAATTGAGCGTCCCGACCCTACGCCATTTCCATCTTCTTTCAAAGCAATAGCAAAAACAGGACAAAAAAAACGCTCTTTGAGACGGGAAGCAAGAATACCAATAATTCCCGGATGCCATTCTTTATGAGAAATTACAAGTGACAAGGGTATTTCTTGATCTTGATAAAGAGAAGCAATGTAAGATTCCGCTTGTGCTAATTGAATGTTCTCCATTTCTTGGCGTTCTTGATTAAGCTGATCTAATTGTTCTGCTATTCTGTCCGCTTCATCTTTATTCTCACAGCTAAGCAAACGTGCTCCCAAAGCTTGATCACCAATGCGCCCTCCTGCATTAATTCTAGGGCCTAACAAAAAACCTAAATGAAAACTATTAAGCGGCTCCCCTATTCGTGCAACCTTTGTTAAAGCTGTTATTCCTGGATTATGCATAGAACGAGCAACTTGAAGCCCTTTTATCACAAAAGCACGATTAACCCCCTGTAATGGGACGACATCACATATGGTTGCCAATGCAACAAGATCAAGCAGACTTAAAAGATCAGGCAGCTGCCCTTGGAATTGTTTTTTCCGCAGTAAATGATGAACCCAAGCTAACGTAACAAAAACAACGCCCGCTGCACATAAATGCCCCTGTTTAGAAAAATCATCAGGGCGATTAGGATTGACAAGAGCAACGGCTTCTTGATGAATCTCTGACATTTGATGATGATCTAAAATCACAACATCAGCACCAGCAAGCCTCGCTGCTTTTACCGCATCTGGACTGTTTGCGCCACAATCAACAGTGATAATTAACCGAGCACCTTCTTGCACAAGCATCCTCATTGCTTGTTCATTCGGACCATAGCCTTCAACAATACGATCAGGAATATAAATTTTGACTTCAATACCAAAATAACGAAAAAAACGCGCTATGAGTGCCGAAGAACAAGCACCATCAACATCATAATCACCAAAAACAGCAACCTGTTCTTGATTGAGAAGAGCCTTAACAATGCGCTCTGCAGCGCATTGCATATCCCTAAAACTTTCTGGATCAGGCATAAGCGTACGTAATGTTGGATTAATAAAAGCAACAGCCTCAGCTTCATCCACATCTCTTGCTGAAAGTACTCGAGCTAACTGATCTGGAAAACCAAATTTTTGAGAAATAGCACGCGCATTATTTATCCCTTTGACATCAAGGGCATCTAACCAAGCTTGACCACAAGCAGAAGATTCAACATTGAGAAAGTAACGAGACCACTGCATTATTGCTCATTTTATAATGGAGAACGATAAAATACAATCATACGTTAAAGATAAAATAGTCTTTTGCAACATTCATTTTAAGTTTAAATTGTCCACAAACTTCTTTTAATGAGGTATTATAATACCTTTATCATAACATGTTGTTTTATAAAGTTTTTATTTTCTCTTGACGTCAATCAAAAGACATTATATCAGAGTAAGGTGTATGCGTTAAATATTTCGCTATGGTAACAATTTTCAACGCAAAACAGTAAAAATTCCCTTATATTAAAAGGGTTCTAATAAAGGATACTTCTATGGCAACTTTTTCACAAAAGCCAACTGAAGTGGTGAAAAAATGGGTTATTATTGACGCAGAAAACCTTGTTTTAGGTCGTCTTGCCACATTTGTTGCTAACCGCTTACGTGGCAAACATAAAGCTACATTTACTCCACATGTTGATGATGGTGACAACGTTATTGTCATTAATGCAGATAAAATAGCTCTCACTGGCAAAAAATATACGGATAAAAAATATTATTGGCATACCGGCTATATTGGTGGAATCAAACAACGTACAGCACGTCAACTTCTTGAGGGGCGTTTTCCCGAACGCGTTATTGAAAAAGCGGTAGAGCGCATGATTCCTCGTGGTCCCCTTGGTCGCCGTCAATTGAAGAATCTACGTGTTTACGCTGGAAGCCAACATCCACATGAAGCACAACAGCCTGAATCTCTTGACGTTGGTGCTTTAAACCGCAAAAACAAAAGGATTGCTTGATTATGGCTGAAATTAATTCTCTTTCTGAGCTTAGCATAGTAACAAGTATTACAGAAACACATGAAAATGTTGTTCCTGTCCACGTGCAAAAGCTTGATTCACAAGGACGTGCTTATGCAACAGGAAAGCGTAAAGACGCTGTTGCACGCGTATGGATTAAACCAGGTTCTGGAAAAATCACGATCAATAATAAGGAATTTGACAAATATTTTGCTCGTCCTGTTCTTAGAATGATTCTTCGTCAACCAATTGTTGCAACAAACAGGGATACCCAGTTTGATATTATTGCAACCGTTGCAGGTGGTGGTCTTTCCGGACAAGCCGGTGCAGTGCGCCATGGCATTTCCAAAGCTTTAACGTATTACGAACCAGAACTTCGCTCAATCTTGAAAAAAGGTGGTTTTCTTACCCGTGATAGTCGTGTTGTTGAACGTAAAAAATACGGTAAAGCAAAAGCACGTCGTTCTTTCCAATTCTCAAAGCGTTAATTTCATTTTTTGTACAATGCATAAAGCCTCGGACAAAAACGGGGCTTTTTTTAACTGCTAAAACAGACCTTTCGTAGAGACAAATTTATATCTGTTAGAAGAAAACAAGAATGCAAAACAACAGATTCTCCTTAAACAAGAACTAAAAAAGTAGATCAAAAAATATCTGTAATATAACTTTAGTTATCTCATAAGCTTTTCAATGTCTTTTTCTATCATCACTTAACAAAATTTAGTCCAAGAAATGCTTTACCATTGTGATAAAATGAGGGACAGAAATAGGCTTTGACATATATTCTTCACATCCACTGGCACGAATTCGCTCTTCATCCCCTTTCATAGCAAAGGCTGTTACAGCAACAACGGGAATCGATCTTAGTTCTTCATCTCCTTTTAATTGTTTAATAACATCTATTCCAGAGACCTCTGGCAACTGGATATCCACAAGGATAAGAGATGGCATTGATGAACGCGCCAAATCTAATGCCATAAGACCATTACGCGTTTCAACGGTTTCATAACCACTCGCTTCTACAAGATCACGGAATAACTTCATATTAAGCTCATTATCTTCCACGATCATGACTTTTTTTGACATTCGTATAACTCCACCCTTCTCAGATAAAATAGAGAAATAGAAATGAATCCACATTCTCTTTGCTTAAGATAAAATGATAAAATGAATTGTAAACCACAAAGAGACTAGAAGCTTCCAATAAAAGCTTTTTACGCAAACATTTATAATACTCATCACTATGCTTTTTCATTTCATAAGAATGAAACCCACAAATAGTCGTAAGATTGTGATCCCCTGTATTTTTTGAGTTGATATGCAAAGTTCATGGATATCTCAATTAATACATTCGCATCATAAAAAAATATCAACCACAAACTTAGCTCAAATGTGTATTTTGAAGAGGGAAAAATTTAAGTAACCTTTAAAATAGCTGATTAGTTAAATTTAATGTGCCATATATTGCCTTACCCAAAAAAATATCTTAAGGATAAACTAATCAACATCATTAAGAGTAAAATATAACTAAACCATGATTAAATATCACGGTTTAGTTATATGAAATATTCAACAAAAGAATAATTCAAAGTTAATCAAGTACAATATCTTTTAATTCAAAGCCCATGCACTATGAGCAAAAGCATCGAATGTTCTTCCACCTGTCTCTCTGCTAGGACTCGGTGGCTTTCTAGTAAAGAAATATACAAGATATGCGATTAAACCAAAAATCGCTGCCTCCATCCCCATTAAACCCGCGACTTTTTGGACATTTTTCTCAGCCCCTTGTCCTCCAAATTGGCTAATAATCATATCAACAGCTTTAATAACTCTATTTTCCTGTGTCATTACAGAAATGAAACCAGCATTTTGAAATCTACCATTTAAAGAATCGGCATTGGCTCCTAAAACCTGTGAAAAGAAAATAGCGACTGCAACCACACATACTATACAATGCTTAAATATTTTCATCATAACCACCTATTACAATGTTTAATAAAATAAATTTTTCTTTACCCCCCTCTAAATATAAAACATTACATCATCTATCGATAACGTATATTTATCTTCTTATAATAAAAATATAATACAAAACTTTAATTAATAATTTTATTTTAATTGCTATTTTTATATTATATTATATCCGTTACATATTTATCTTAAGTTTGTCAATTGTTTTATTTGTGTTTTTATATTATACAATTTAATGCTAAAATGTATTAAATTAGAATTATTTTATTGTTTTTATTATAATTTTAGCTTTATTATCATAAATATTACTATGTTATTACATTATAAAAATATTAATGTGTTGTTTTTTAGTTACACATATTGTTTTTATTTTTTTGTATAGTACAGTAAGATAAATATTTTTAAAATTTACAAAAAACAAAAAAATACTTTATTGAAATATTCTGATAAAATTATTTTGCATTATTATAAATTGAGAAGAAATAGCTGTCCCAGTAAAAAAAATAGCGTAAACTCCAGCTTAGCTCTTTGATTGAAAAAGCTAAATCAGATACAATAAGAGATAACTTTTGGTGAACGCGCCAAATCTAATGCCATAAGGACATTACACATTTCAACGATTTCACAGCCACTCGTTTCTACAAGAACGCGGAATAATTTTAATAAAGTTCATTGTCTTCCACGATTATAACTTTCTGACTTTTATATCATCCCCCTAATCCATTAAATTTACGCATTGTTTTCTTATAACTCATGAAAGTCATGGCAATAAAAAGAAAAGCGCTCAACAGAAGATATCCAATATTCCATTCGCCTTTACCAAATAACAGTGAAACGGGCAAAGAAGCAGAAAAAGCCATAGGAAGCATAAACAAAAGCCATTTTACGATGCTTAAAGGATAAATGCCTATTGGTACAAATGACAGCTCGTAAATCATTTCATGAAAATATTCGACAGGCATCTTACGGCTAATAATAAATGTTACAAAATTAAACATCATGAAAAAACAAATATTGACGATAAAAACACAAAATATTGCAACAATAAAAGAGATCCATCTTAGCTTAAGATCGGATATATTCGGTAATGATACAAATAAATAGGCACTAACATAAAGAACAAAGAGCTTGATCAGATTAAGAGGTTTACACCAACCAAACAACATCAACAACCAAATTGAAACGGGCTTTATCAAGTATGGTTCAATTTTACCATCCGCTACTTTTTCAAAAAACGTTTCAATAGAATTAGTAAAAATATTCAAAAATATTCCAAGTAAAACAAAGACAACAAAGATAAAATGGATTTCATCTCTGCTATAGTTACCGATCTTTCCTGAAAAAGAAGATATTCTATCAATAAATATGAATTGAATAAAATAATAGCATAGAGAAAGAATAAACTCCCCAGCCAAATTCTTACCATAAACAATCTGTCGGCGGATATTCAAACTGATAAAATGAAGGATTATTTTCATCTCAACCACCCGCTCCATTATATGCTTTCATCCCTTTATTCCAAGCAATATAAATTAAGAATAAAAAACACAAAATATAAGTAAAACTTCCGAAAATAAACTGCTGAAACAACGCTAAATTTTGCGTCGCAAAAAACTCGGCAGGAGCTGAGATCACGAAACGATAAGGATTAAATTGCATAAGCGGAATAAGCCACACCGGCCAAAAAGATGGTGGTAAAAGAACACCCCCAAGAAGCGCTGAACTAAGAATACTGAAAGAGAGTAATATATTATACTCAATCACCCAAAAGCTTAATAAGGCAATTCCAAAAGAGATTAAAAAACAAAGCAATTGTGATAGAATAACAATGAGAAAAAAGAATAGAAAAGCGATGACCAATCCCAGAATGTTTTCATAGGATGAAACAAGCTTAACAACAAAAAGAGCCAATAACGGGATGCTATATAATACACTCTCCCCTAAAAAAGTAAAAAGCATTTGTGTCATATAACTGAAGGGCTTTGTAAGATATACTTCTAATTGACCTTCTTTAACATGATGAGAGAAAAACTTAATCACATTATAACCATTATTTAAGCGTCCTAGGACTAAAGCAAAAGCATAATAATACATCATATCATGAAAGCTAAAGCCATTTATGGTGTTGCCCATATCAGAGAAAAGTGCATTCCATAATAGAAGTTGAATAACAAATGGCGAAAGTGTCCCAATGATAATATCGGTAAAAAACATTGCTCTATCACTTAGAACAGTGAGTAATCCATTCTTGGCAAAAAGAAACATGCCAAAGCAGTGGTTAGATAAATTCTTTAAATTTAACACGGAGCATCTCTTCAAGCGAGGGAGTGGATACAGAGAACGTACAGTTCAATTCGGTTGTAATTTCGCGTACAAAATGCGCAAAATCCTCACGAGGCAGCGAAATCTCCAGCGAGCATTCTTCAGTGTTAAAGTGCTTATCCTTTAAAGGAGTAGATAATTTCAACGCAATCTCATCAATTTTTTCTACAACAGTTGAAGGTGCAGCCAAGTGTTCACAAAAAAGTGTCATTCTCACCAAAGAAGGAATGACATTTTTAAGCGCCTGAAGATTGCCATGAAACTGTTTCTTTCCCTTATGCAAGAGAATAATATCATCGACGTATCCATCAATATCTCCCATATCATGACTCGTGATGATATACCCAGTGCCGCGCTCCCTTTTCAGTTTTTTAAGAAGCTCCCTGATTTCATGCTTAGATGTAATATCAAGACCAATACTTGGCTCATCGAGAAACAACAGTTTAGGTCTAAAGGAGAGATTAAATGCCAATTCACTTTTCACTCTCTCACCCAGACTAAGCATCCGCACTGGCTTATCCATAATATGCTCAAGACCCAGCAACTCAGTGATCTCTTTAAGATCACGAGTAAAAGAAGCGCGTTCAAGACCATATAATGGTTGAACCATATCCAGACTGTAGCGTAAAGGTAAATCCCACCACAAACAATTCTTGTGACCAAAGACCACACCCAAAGACTTGAATAGATCTTTCTTCGCTTTATAAGGATCAACACCAAGGACTTTAATACATCCCTCATCAGCATGTTGTATACCAGAAAGTATTTTAATCAGTGTTGATTTACCCGCTCCGTTAGGGCCAAGAATTGCTAATGATTGCCCTAAAAAGAGAGTGAAACTCATATCTTTTAACACATGATGATTTGTATAAACCGGCTTGAAGAGAGAAACCACCTTGTTTTTAAAACCAATTCCTCTGTCAATGTTGCGATATATTTTTGAGACGTTATTAACGTCAATCAATAATGATCCCATCCGTCACTCCTAATTTCAACTTATCTCCCCTTTAAATGTTCCCATAATAACTATCTGTTTTTGTTCACTAGAAAAAACAAAAGTGTTCAAGCCCTCCCTAGAGCAATAAAACGCACCTGACGTTTTATCTCCAATTTTTTGTATAGATATTTTTCAATGTGATGAGTTCACTTCAATGAAGCATTAAGATACTAAAAACTTATTTCTTCTTTTATGAAAGATAATCTTTTGAATAAACTAAGTAAGTAGAAAAATAATTGCTCATTGAAAGGAGAACTTTTCTCATAAACCTTCATTGTATAAGCAAAGATACAAAGCATAAATCTATACTATAAGCCTATCAAATCACTTTGATAACAGAACAAACTTCCTTGACAACAGGAATTTTTTGAGAGGCTACTTTTCCTCAGCATTACTATAAAATGCCTCAATTATCTCCCATGAAAAAATTAAAATCGCCTTCACTATTTTAGTAAATATCTTTCAGATTTTATCTAACTCATCTCCCTCAACAGACACGCCTCCCCAATATATGACCTCTATAGATAATTCAAAGGAGCAGCTTCACCAGCTCAGATTATTAAATAACACACCATATCCAAAAATAACAATACAATCTATATGGATAAAGAGCTGTAGAAAGAAAACTTATGATATTCGAAAATTTCATCACTCAAAAACACAATTTTCTCATAGCAATTTACTTATCAAAAATTTTCTTCAAATGATGCCCTATTCATCTTATAAAATTTATAGACAAAATTTGTATCAATCAAAAAGAACAAATGAAGTTTCTTTACTCTGTTTCAGCATCACTCTCATTAAAAGACAAAAGATTAAAACTTTGGACCATATGAGGCGGTAAAGGTGCAACAATATCCAATATTCCTCCTGAAGGATGAGGAATACGAATACGACGTGCATGAAGATGAAGACGGTTTTGAATTCCTCCTGGTAATGTCCAATTACTATCAGAAAAAAAATACTTTGTATCGCCAATGATAGGATGATCCACATGGGCAGCATGCACACGAAGCTGATGTGTTCTCCCTGTATAGGGTTCCATTTCAAGCCACGAAAGAGCCCGCCCTCGCGTGTCTAAAACGCGATAGTAGGAAACCGCATGATGCGAATCTGGCTCCCCATGTTCACAAACACGCATTTTGTCACCTTGTGCAGTCATTTCCTTAACCATCCACGTTGAAATTTTGTCCTGCTTTTTTTTAGGCACGCCCCGAACCAACGCCCAATAAGTCTTTTTTGTTTCTCGCGCTCTAAAAGCAGCTGTTAAGAACTGAGCAGCTCCCCTTGATCGCGCAACAATAAGCACCCCCGACGTCTCACGATCAAGACGATGAACCAAACGCGGCTTTTCACCTTTTTTATTGCGCCATACCTCAAGCATACTATCCATATGACGTGTTAAACCAGAGCCTCCTTGTACAGCCAACCCAGCTGGTTTATTAAAAACAAATACCTTTGGATCTTCATAAAGCAGCATTTTTTTCAAAACGGTTTCATCATCCTGCCCACGAAGTGTTTTATCCGTTATTGAAAGATTTTCCTTGTCATTAATAGGGAGAGGTGGAATACGAACAGCTTGCCCCATACAAAGACGCGTATCAGCTTTAACACGTCCACCATCAACCCGTATCTGACCAGAACGCAACAATTTTTGCAAAGCTCCAAAACCAAGCCCAGGGTAATGCACTTTAAACCAGCGGTCCAAGCGCATTCCATTTTCATCTGCCTCAACTTTTTTTATTTCTACGCCTGCCATGAAAATTCCCTTACCTGATAATTTTCTCTGCCCAATATTTTTTACCTGATAATTTTATTGATCTATTTTTGCGCCTTTATAAACACAAAAATTGATATTTTAGTTGGCTTTATCACACCATATTACAGTTAGTATCCAAAATTGCCTTTTCTTAACGTCCAAATTTTATTAGCTAAAAACTAAGCGTAGTAAAAATCAACAACCTTTACGCTTAATAGCGAATGGAGATAATTAACCGTGTCCTTATTCAAAACCTATGCACGTGTTCTCACTTACCTAAATAGAGAAAAAAATGCATCCCTTTTAATCTGTACCGCTAATGTTATGTTAGCTATTATCACTATTGCAGAACCTATTTTATTCGGACGCGTTATTGATTCTATTTCAGAAAAATCAGCTATCATTCCTACTCTTACCCTTTGGGTTTGTTTTGGACTTTCACATATTATTGCTTATGTCCTTGTTGCTCGCGGTGCTGACCGCTTAGCCCATAGACGCCGCTTAACGGTTTTAACGGAATCTTTCGAACGTATCATTGCCATGCCTTTAATTTGGCATCAACAACGCGGAACTTCCAACGCACTCCATACACTTTTGCGCGCAATAGATTCCATGTCAACCATATGGCTTGATTTTATGCGCCAACACCTCTCAACGCTTGTCGCTTTATTGGTTCTCATCCCCATAGCGTTTAATATGAATTGGCGTCTTTCAATAGTCTTGGTTGTGCTTGCCATCATCTACGTATTAATTGCACGTTTAGTGATGCGAAAAACAAAAGACGGACAAGCCGCTGTAGAATGCTACCACCACAACCTTTTTAAACATGTCAGTGATTCAATCTCTAATGTTTCCATTGTACAAAGTTATAACCGAATAAAAGAAGAAACTTCTATACTGCATCAACATACAAATGCTCTGCTTAAAGCACAAAATCCTGTTCTTAATTGGTGGGCGCTTGCCAGTGGCTTAAATCGAATGGCTTCAACAATTTCAATCGTTTGTGTTCTTCTCCTTGGAGCTTTTTTTGTTGCAAAAGGTCAATTACGAGTAGGTGAAATCGTTGCTTTTGTTGGATTTGCACAACTCATGATTAGTCGTCTAGACCAAATGAGCAATTTCATTAATTGTGCAATATCCTCACAAGCAAAACTGCAAGAATTTTTTGAAATGGAAGACTCAACCTTTCATACCAACGAACCACAAAATCTTCCTTCCCTCCAAAATGTTAAAGGCGCCATCCAATTTCATCACGTGACCTATAAATTTCCAAATTCTTCTCAAGGCGTTTTTGATATTTCCTTTGAGGTTAAAGCAGGACAAACTGTTGCGATTGTAGGACCAACAGGGGCTGGGAAGACAACATTGATCAATCTGTTGCAGCGCGTATACGACCCTACCATTGGGCATATCTCCATTGATGGAATAAATATATGCTCGATCAATCGCGAATCTTTACGCAAGTCTCTAGCAACAGTATTTCAAGACTCAGGTCTTTTCAACCGCACTATTTATGACAATATTTCAATAGGAAAAGCGAGCGCAACAAATGAAGAACTTTATGAAGCAGCAAAAATAGCAGAAGCTCACGATTTTATTCTAAAAAAAGCTGATTGTTATAACACAATGGTGGGCGAACGAGGATCTCAATTATCAGGTGGAGAAAAACAGCGACTAGCAATTGCACGCGCTGTTTTAAAAAATGCCCCTATTCTCATTCTAGATGAAGCAACAAGCGCTCTTGATGTTGAAACAGAAGCACGTGTCAAAGATGCTCTGGATTCAATACGCCATAACCGCACTACTTTTATTATAGCACATCGCCTCTCAACAGTACGCAATGCTGATGTGATACTCTTTCTGGAACATGGTTACTTAATGGAAAAAGGAAACTTTCAAGAATTGATCGATAAAGGAGGACGTTTCTCTAATTTTTTAAAGGCAAGTGGTTTAACAATCAAACAACCAGAAAGAGAAGGAGAAAATGTTATCCCCTTACATGAAGCCATAGCTTCATAAAAACGATACTCTTCATAGATCTTATGCAAAAAATCCTCCTCAATATAATAAGAGTGCTTATATGATACAAGTAAAAAGATTTCTAAAAATGCCACAATCCATCTTAGGTATTTAAAACAAATATTAAAACAGTTTAGTATTTTCTCTGCTATTGTAATTTTACTAGATTGGAACAAAAATATTTTCCTATATCTGTGCATATTGACGAGTATACATTCTCATTTAGGGAAAATATAAAGATATAAAGGTAAAAACAATTTCCAGTTTTACCCTCTTCTTTCAACTCAGCTTTACGAATTTCAAAAGGAACTAAAGCAATATCTTTTTAATAATGAATATTATTGTATTGCTTTGCACTTTTGTTTATCTTGTTCTTTATAGTCCTCTCATAAAGAACAGAACGTCATTGTTTTGCACATTCATATGGCTTTTTTAAGAAACATTTCTCAATGCTCCTAAGCCCATTTTACAACGACATTCGTGAGTGATTTTGATTAATTTAACATACGTAGAATTTTAAATGATAAAATTCTACGAATATTCGTAGCTCTTATTCAAAATATAAAACGATAAATTATCATTATAACTCAATGTATTAAGGCAATTATATGATAATAAATTAGACATTAATCTAAATCTTTAAATTTATGTAACATTCATTTGATTTATATAGATAATTCATTAATTTATAACTTGAAATAAAAATTTATAAAGATAGGAGAATATTCTTTTTAAAACCTTTTAATGATAAACCGAAAAATTGTTTTCTTGTAAATAAAAAGCAAAATGAAAACAATACAATAGCTCTTTTATAAGGAAAGGGATTTTAGTTATTTGAAAACTAATAGAATAATGACAGCTTATAACTTTATAAGGATAATCGTATGCAATAAATCTTGTGTTATTCCTTTCATAAAAAGAGAGGTTTCTTCAAAACAATCTATAAGAGCAATGCCATAACTAGTCTTCCTAGTAAAAGAATACACAGCAAAGCATGAAGTGCTGCATAATCTATCTTATCTTAAAACGGTGACTTCTGAAACGCTTGGAGGCTATAATGCCAAATGAAAAAGTAATCATAAAGACAAACACTGCTTTTATCTTTACAAATGTATTTTTCCCCAATTACGCTGTATCTTGATTTCAGAAACACACCAGACAGATATTCGTGATACTTAGATGCCAACCCAATATAAAAATGTAAAAAAACACCTATGCAGAATGATTTCATTCTTTAATTTTTTTCCAGAAAATCTTTTAGTGCCGCAAATGCCTCATCAGCTTTGTTCCCATCAGGACCACCAGCCTGCGCCATATCAGGACGGCCACCTCCACCTTTACCACCAAGCATAGCTGAAAGAATACGAACGAGATCAACAGCATTCAATCTATGAGTTAAATCATTCGTAACACCGACAACAGCACTCCCTTTTCCATCCTCCGAGACACTAATAAACGCAACCACTCCAGATCCGATTTGTTTTTTCTCAGAATCGACGAGCGCCTTAAGATCCCGTGGTAAAATATTTTTAACAACGCGTCCGGTAAAAGAAAACCCATTGATGATAGTAATATCACCTTGGCTCCTTTCTGTTATTCCACCACTCAACATCATTTTCTTGCGTACATCATTCAATTCTTTTTCAAGTTTACGACGATCATCAAGCAAAATCCGCACCCGTTCTTCCACACCAGCAGAAGAAGTTTTTAAAAGATCAGCAATTTCATGAATACGTTCATCTTGGCGGCTAAGATAAAGACGTGCTTCTTTGCCTGTTAAAGCTTCAATACGCCGCACTCCAGCAGCTACAGAACTTTCAGAAACAATATGAATCAAACCGATATCACCTGTTCGCTCCACATGTGTACCTCCACAAAGCTCTATTGACCAACGCTTTTTTAATCTTCCCTGTTCAAATGGCTCCCCCATAGAAACAACGCGAACTTCATCACCATATTTTTCACCAAATAATGCCATTGCACCTTCAGAAATGGCATCATCTACAGCCATGAGGCGCGTTATCACTCTACTATTTTGCAAAATAATCTCATTTGCTAAATCTTCTATTTTTTTCAACTCTTCTGGTGAAACGGATTTTGGATGAGAAAAATCAAAACGCAACCGATCTGGCGATACAAGAGAGCCCTTTTGTGTAACATGAGATCCCAAAACTTGTCGTAAAGCTTCGTGTAACAAATGAGTAGCAGAATGATTCGCGCGAATTTTCTTACGACGAACAATATCAACCGTTAATTCGACACAATCAGATCTCGATGCCTGACCAGATTTCACCTCCCCAATATGAATAAAAAGACCATCACCCTTTCTTTGGGTATCATGCACCTCAAAAATAAAATTTTCACCAGAAATGATACCGCTATCACCAATTTGCCCACCAGATTCACCATAAAAAGGTGTCTGATTAACAACAAGCATAGCTTTCTGACCTGAAGAAATATGATCAACAATTTTACCATCACACACAAGAGCTGTAAGAATACCTTTCGCTGTCTCAGTTTCATAACCTAAAAACTCTGTGGCCCCCACTTGATCACGAACAGAAAACCAGATCTTTTCTGTTACAGCTTCCCCAGAACCAGACCAATTGGCACGCGCTTCCTCTTTTTGACGTTCCATCGCTTTATTAAAGGTATCAACATCAACAGATATTCCACGACGCCGCAAAACATCCTGCGTTAAATCAAGCGGAAAACCATAGGTATCATAAAGCTTGAAAGCAACTTCACCATTTAAATGATCTCCTTCTTTAAGATCGGTACTTGCTTCATTTAACAAACCAAGTCCTCGTTCAAGCGTTTTACGAAAACGTATTTCTTCTAACCTTAAAGTTTCTGAAATCAAAGATTGAGCACGCACCAATTCAGGATAGGCTTGTCCCATTTCGCGAATTAAAGCAGGCAAAAGTCGCCACATCAATGGCTCTTTAGCACCAAGAAGATGCGCATGACGCATAGCACGACGCATAATACGACGTAAAACATATCCTCTTCCTTCATTAGAAGGAAGCACACCATCAGCAATCAAAAATGCAGATGAACGAAGATGATCAGCAATGACACGATGGCTGGCAATAAAATCACCCTTTGCCTCAATCCCTGTAATTTCTTCTGATGCAGCAATTAATGCACGAAAAAGATCAATATCATAATTATCATGAACACCCTGCAAAACAGCAGCAATACGCTCTAATCCCATACCGGTATCAATAGAAGGATGAGGCAAGTCAACACGTTCCTCCTTGGAAATCTGCTCATATTGCATAAAAACAAGATTCCAAATCTCAATAAAGCGATCGCCATCTTCTTCCATACTTCCAGGAGGACCGCCCCAGATTTTATCACCATGATCATAAAAAATCTCCGAACAAGGCCCACAAGGGCCTGTTTCTCCCATCGACCAAAAATTATCAGCCGTCGCAATACGGACAATTTTTTCATCTGGAAGACCTGAAATTTTACGCCACAGTTCAGCAGCAACATCATCACTCTGGTAAACTGTCACCAACAATTTATCTTTTGGCAGGCAAAATTCCTTTGTTAAAAGATTCCATGATAAAAAAATGGCTTCTTCTTTGAAATAATCACCGAAAGAAAAATTACCCAGCATTTCAAAAAATGTATGATGGCGCGCCGTATAACCAACATTATCAAGATCATTATGCTTTCCACCCGCACGAACACATTTTTGTGCCGTTGTTGCCTGCTTATAAGGAGGTTGTTCAAGTCCAGTAAAAACATTTTTAAACTGCACCATCCCTGCATTTGTAAACATAAGTGTAGGATCATTTCGCGGAACAAGCGGACTAGAAGAAAGAACTTTATGCCCATTACGATGAAAATAAT
Organism: Bartonella sp. OD88NMGDW; assembly: GCF_042193775.1. Classification (NCBI taxonomy): domain Bacteria; kingdom Pseudomonadati; phylum Pseudomonadota; class Alphaproteobacteria; order Hyphomicrobiales; family Bartonellaceae; genus Bartonella; species Bartonella sp. OD88NMGDW. Next base: position 61,654 of record NZ_JBHIMA010000008.1, read on the forward strand.
CCAAAAATATTGACCGAATATTATTAACACTATTCATACTGACACCTGCTTAATACAGCACAAAACCATAAAAGAAAAATCCCCCCTCATTAAATATCCTCTTCGCCACGCATGGAGTCAATTTAATCAAAGAATGGAATATTTGTTTTAAAAAATTGAGAAAAAAATGACTGTATATTTAAAAACTCAAACAAAAAAACAGAAAAATCTTAAAGGAAAAAAATTATAGACGAAAAAAACGCTCCATCAAATGGTTTCATCACTTTCTATATTTTCTGACCCTGCATTTTCTAACAATTCAATCGCAATCAAACCAGCATTTTGACGCAAAGCTGATTCAATCTCTGTAGCTATTTCCGCATGTTCACGTAAAAACTGCTTTGCATTTTCACGCCCCTGTCCTAAACGCTGAGAATTATAAGAAAACCAAGCACCAGATTTTTCCACAATACCAACCTTGACACCCAAATCAATCAATTCACCTACTTTGGAAATACCTTCACCATAAATAATATCAAACTCAACTTGTTTGAATGGGGGTGCCAGTTTATTCTTCACCACTTTAACACGCGTCTGATTACCAACGATTGCATCCCTATCTTTAATGGATCCAATGCGACGAATATCTAAACGAACAGAAGCATAAAACTTTAAAGCGTTTCCACCCGTTGTCGTTTCGGGAGAACCAAACATTACACCAATTTTCATGCGAATTTGATTAATAAAGACAACCATACAGTTAGAGCGAAAAATTGCTGCTGTTAATTTTCGCAAAGCTTTACTCATTAACCGAGCTTGCAATCCGGGCAAAGCATCACCCATTTCACCGTCAATTTCTGCTCGCGGTGTTAAAGCCGCGACAGAATCCACAACAAGCACATCAACTGCACCAGAACGAACCAACGTTTCTGTAATTTCCAATGCCTGTTCACCAGTATCTGGCTGAGAAATGAACAAATTTTCTAAATCAACACCAAGCTTACGCGCATAAATAGGATCAAGTGCATGCTCTGCATCAATAAAAGCACAAATCCCACCCCCTTTCTGTGCCTCAGCAATAGCATGTAGAGCCAATGTTGTTTTCCCAGAACTTTCTGGTCCATAAATCTCAACAATACGCCCCTTCGGTAATCCACCAATCCCCAAAGCAATATCTAAGGATAACGACCCTGTTGGAACTGTTTCAATTTCAACAACCTGCTCTTTTTGCCCAAGACGCATAATCGAGCCTTTACCAAAAGAACGTTCAATTTGTGAGAGAGCAGCATCGAGAGCTTTTGTTTTATCCACGATTATATCCTTGACCGATTCATAATAACCTAAAACTTAAGTGTACACTGTACTTTTAATTTAACTAAAGGCTTGAGTTTAGATTTTCACAGACTATTTCCATTCCTATCCCCACATTATGCCCATAACATTCATGACCATCACAATAAAGAATTGGCATTGCTTATCTTATCACACAAAATAAACTCCAATAAAATAATATCCCCATGAGAGCGTAGTTAGCATATTTATATCCCTCTAGAAAAGGAACAATTTAAATTTAAACACAATGTTCTACTGCCCTTCTGCTTATCCCTTTGATTAAGTACTTAAGAGACTAAGAATTCTCCTGCTATTGATCACACAAAAACGCATTATCAATCAACCTCATCCCCTATCGCATCAAAGAACAAAACGCCATTGTGTTGCATATTCATGCACTTGATTTAAGAAACATCTCTCAACACCCCCAAACCTCACTTCGTGACAACACCCATGAATGCGGTATACTGTAAAGCCCTTTGGGAGCCACCATCTTTACACTAAAGAATGAGAAAGTCGGCACCATCACACTATTTATCATCTCCCAATGTTGCGACAACTCTCGGCACTTAAGACGCTTCATAAGAAGAATTTTTAGTTCTTTCTTGTACAGTTTTTATCACACGCTAATCCTGCTTATAACACACAAGCGAATGATTTGATTGCTTCAACAAATACCAGGCTTGGAATGAGTAAAATTCACGGTATTTAGGACTTTCATTCAACTTACAAAACAGTGAGTTATCGTTATAAATCAATTATATTATTTAATAAAAACCACAAAAATAAAGCAGCTTAAAAGTTGAATAACACATTTAAATTTGATAAAAGAATATGCACTTTTGAAGATATCAAAAAAATCTCTACGAGCAATGCAATAAATATTTAAAATATAAGCTAAATTGCTCATACAATAACATAAGAGATAAAAAATAAATCCAAGATCAATAAAACATGTGTTTCTACTCAAATTTTATTTTTGATCTTTACGTTTTTTGCGCAATTGTTTCCACCACTCAAGACGTTTTACAATTTCACGCTCAAAACCACGCTCAACTGGCTTATAATAACTCTGACGCCCAAGTTTTTCGGGAAAATATTCTTGTCCTGAAAAAGCGTCTGGTTCATCATGGTCATAACAATAACCATTTCCAAACCCTTCCTCCTTCATAAATTTCGTAGGAGCATTAAGAATATGCTTAGGAGGTGATAAAGAGCCATTTTTGCGCGCACAACGCAGTGCTGCTTTATACGCGAGATATGTTGCATTTGACTTTGGCGCAGTTGCAACATAAAGACATGCTTGCGCCAAAGCCAATTCTCCTTCTGGTGATCCTAAATAATCATAGGCATCTTTTGCTGCATTACAAATGACAAGAGCTTGAGGATCCGCCAAACCAACATCTTCAACAGCCATACGAACCAATCTTCGCCCAATATAGAGAGGATCTTCACCAGCATCCAACATACGTGCCAAATAATAAAGCGCAGCATCAGGATCAGATCCACGAACGGATTTATGCAACGCTGAAATGAGATTATAATGCCCATCTCGTCCTTTATCATAAATGGGCACACGACGCTGAATAACTTTTTGCAAAGCAACAACATCAAGAATCTCTCCCAATGGTGCAATAGACCAAACTTCCTCTGCCAATGTTAACGCTACCCGCGCATCACCATCAGACATCTCTATCAAAACGTCTCTGGCATCATTATCCAAGGGAAGAGTTTTTCCCTCCACTTCTTCAGCACGCCTCAAAAGCATGTCCAAACTTTCATGATCATGTGAAAGAAATGTTACAACACGTGCACGCGAAAGAAGAGCAGCATTAAGTTCAAAAGAAGGATTTTCGGTTGTTGCACCTATAAGTACCACAGTACCGTCTTCCATCACAGAAAGAAAACTATCCTGCTGTGCACGATTAAACCGATGAATTTCATCAACAAAGAGAACTGTTTTATCTCCAGATATAAAACGCCTCTGCGCAACTTCAAAAATCTTTTTAAGTTCAGAAACTCCTGTAAAAATAGCAGAAATCTGTTCAAATGCGAAGTTCGTTTCAAGTGCTAACAAACGTGCAACGGTTGTTTTTCCCGTCCCTGGAGGCCCCCAAAAAATCATCGATCCAATTGAGCCAGTTGCCACCATACGTGAAAGCAAACCATCCTCTCCAATCAAATGCTTTTGTCCCACAACATCATTGAGAGAACAAGGGCGCATTCTTTCTGCAAGTGGCTGATTTTTATTAACTTGAAAATCAAACGACGAAGTAAAAAAATCTTTCTTCAAAAAAAACCTCAACGAATAAATTGGCGAATATACATACCATCACGTTCATATTCCAATTGCCAAGTACGCGAACGAGCTTGCATAAGAACCTTTTTCAACTGATGAACTGTTTGAATTTTATGACCATTTACAACACGTAGAATATCTCCTGACTGAAAAATTCCAGCTGCATTGCTCATGTCATCAAGGTTGGTAATCACAACCCCTTTTGCAGATATAGGAAGATGAAAACGTCGACTATTTTGCGGTGTTAAATCTAACACTTCAGCACCAGCAAGAGGACTGTCACCCGTGATTTTTTCAGATTTTAAAAATGCAGTTTCTGATATCGATGAAACTGTTATTTGTGTTTTTAAAGTTTTTCCATTTCGTAAATATTCCAAAGCAAGACTATGCTCAACGTCAGCTGTCATCAAACGATACCCAAGACTATCTGGAGTATCAACGCGTACCCCTTGCACACTCAAAATAACATCACCTACTTTCAATCCAGCTTTTTCAGCAGGACTATCTTTGATAACTTCAATAATCAGAGCACCATAGGGACGTTCTAAACCTAAACCACCAGCAATATCAGGTGTAACATTTTGAAAAGAAGCCCCTATATAAGGCGGCACAAAATATTTTCCACCGCGTTTAACAGTATCAAGCATCACTTTTACAAGATTAACTGGAATAGCAAAACCAATCCCTACAGAACCACCAGAACGCGAATAAATAGCCGTATTAATTCCGATTAATTGACCTTTCATATCAATTAAAGCGCCACCAGAATTCCCTGGATTAATGGCAGCGTCTGTTTGAATAAAAAAGTCAAAATCAGAAATCCCAACACGTGTACGCGCTTGCGCTGAAACAATACCACTTGTAACTGTTTGACCAACACCAAAAGGATTACCAATAGCAAGAACAAGATCACCAACTTCAACAGCATCAGAATTTCCCAAAGAAAGAACAGGGAATTGAGCATCTTTTTCCTCAACTTCAAGAATTGCAATATCAGTTGCTTCATCTTTGAGCACGATCTTACTCTCAAACTCCCGCCCATCAGAAAAAGCCACTTTAATTTCGCTTGCATCTTTAATGACGTGGTAATTTGTAACAATCAAACCACGTGCATCAACAATCACCCCTGATCCTAATGACGATTGCTTACGAACAGGAAAGTTATTTTGAAAACGACCAAAAAATTGCTCAAAAAATGGATCGCCTTCAAAAGGTGATCGTGCTCTAATTTGTCGAGCTGCATAAATATTTACAACAGATGGAACTGTCTTTTTAACTAAAGGAGCAAATGAAAGAGTGATTTCTGTTTGTGTTTGAGGCACATGAGCATATACATGATCAAATGATATCTGCATCATAATTGCAAAAAAAATCCGCACCCAAAAAGAATATCTCATAATCCACTCCTTATAAAACCAGTACATTCTGTTGAAGATTAATAGAATTAAAAAACTCATCCCCGCAAATTAAGGATCTCTATTAATATTTCATAATAGAGAATAAAAACAACCTATTTGAACAATAAATATTATAAAAATAAGATAATTCAATGTCCTATAATTTTCTCTCTGCACCTATTTCTCAATTAAAACAAACTTAAAAATGCTCACAAAAAAACCGCCTAAGACAAGGCGGCCTTAAAAAATCTAACAGAATTAAAAAACTCTACGAAGATGTCCCCTTTTCATTCTCAGAAGCCTCCATGCGAGCACGATCCCCAGCACCCTTCGCTTCAACATCACGATCAACAAATTCTATAACAGCCATAGGCGCATTATCACCGGTACGAAACCCCGCTTTCATAATACGTAAATATCCACCGTTGCGTGATGCATAACGTGGCGCAAGCGTATCAAATAATTTTGCAACCTTTCCTGCATCACGAAGTGCTGCAATTGCTTGCCGACGCGCATGCAAACCACCACGCTTACCAAGAGTAACGAGTTTTTCAACAATAGGACGAATTTCTTTAGCCTTTGGAAGCGTTGTCACAATCTGCTCATGCTCGATCAACGAAGTTGCCATATTTGCAAACATCGCTTTACGGTGACTGGCAGTACGATTCAACTTGCGTCCTGACTTACTGTGGCGCATAAGCCCTCTCCTTAAATTCTAATTTTAATATTGATCTTCATAACGTTTTGCAAGATCATCAATGTTTTCAGGCGGCCACGCAGGAATTTCCATCCCAAGATGTAATCCCATACATGCCAAAACTTCTTTAATCTCATTCAACGATTTGCGACCAAAATTCGGTGTACGAAGCATTTCAGATTCTGTTTTTTGAATAAGATCACCAATATAGACAATATTATCATTCTTAAGACAATTTGCCGAACGAACTGAAAGTTCTAATTCATCCACTTTTTTGAGAAGAGCAGGATTAAAAGAAAGCTCAGAATCAGCCTCTTCAACAGGCTCCTTCTGTGGCTCTTCAAAATTAATAAATAGCGATAATTGATCCTGAAGAATGCGTGCTGCAAAAGCAACAGCATCCTCTCCATTAACCGCACCATTCGTTTCAATCGTTAAGGTCAATTTATCATAATCCAAAACTTGACCTTCACGCGTATTTTCCACTTTATAAGACACTTTACGAATTGGTGAATAAAGACTATCAATTGGAATAAGCCCTATACGTGCATCATCAACACAATTACGATCAGATGGAACATACCCCTTCCCTGTGTTGACAATGAACTCCATACGAATTTCAGCATCTTCATCAAGAGTACAAATAACATGATCTGGATTTAGAATTTGCATATCCCCAACGGTACTGATATCTCCCGCTTTCACGACACCAGGCCCCTCTTTATAAACAACGACACGTTTAGGACCTTCTTCTTCCATACGAAGCGCAATTTCCTTTATATTCAGAATAATATCTGTAACATCCTCACGCACACCTGGAATCGATGAAAATTCATGTAAGACACCGTCAATCTGCACAGCAGTAATAGCAGCACCACGAAGCGAAGATAACAACACGCGACGAAGTGCATTTCCTAACGTTAAGCCAAAACCCCGCTCAAGAGGTTCAGCGATCACACTTATAACATTTGGATTATCATGCGCACATGATTCAACCTTATTGGGTTTAATAAGTTCTTGCCAGTTTTTCTGGATCATATTTTTATTCCCGTTCTTTAGTTCCGTTACCATTCAATCGTAACGACCAATGTGAACATCAGAGAAATCTCCGACAACAAAAAACAACACCCAATTAAACACGCCGCCTTTTCCGCGGACGACATCCATTATGAGGAATTGGTGTTACATCACGAATAGAAGTAATGACAAAACCAACAGATTGCAATGCACGTAGAGCAGATTCACGCCCTGATCCAGGTCCACAAACTTCAACTTCCAAAGAACGCATACCATGCTCTTGCGCTTTTCTTGCACAATCCTCCGCAGCAACTTGAGCAGCAAAAGGTGTCGATTTACGCGCACCTTTAAACCCTTGGGCCCCCGCAGATGACCAAGCAATTGCATTACCCTGAGCATCAGTAATAGTAATCATTGTGTTATTAAATGTTGAATTAATATGCACAACACCCGATGAAATATTTTTACGTTCGCGACGACGAACACGTGTGGCTTCCTTGGCCATAATTTCCCTTTCAACGATCTCATCACTGCCGTAACATCAGCAGCTCCACCTTCTTTTCCTTGTCAAAAAAATCAAACAAGAAACAGAATATATAAAAACCTTCCAAAAAGGCTCTTATTTCTTTTTACCGGCAATTGCCTTAGCTGGTCCTTTACGCGTACGGGCATTTGTATGTGTACGCTGCCCTCGGACAGGCAAAGACCGGCGATGACGCAATCCTCGATAACAACCAAGGTCCATCAAACGCTTAACATTCATAGCAACCTCACGACGAAGATCACCTTCAACTTGATAGCCTTGATCTATCGCCTCACGAATCTGCAGCACCTCAGCATCTGAAAGCTCATGCACACGACGCCCCAAGGGAATGCCAACTCTTTCAATAATTTCTTGAGCAAATTTTGGTCCAATCCCGTGGATATATTGAAGCGCAATAATTACACGCTTATTTGTCGGGATATTGACGCCAGCAATACGAGCCACGCCTACTCTCCTTAGTTATTTTGACAAATTGTTATAAAATACCTGATATACCTTACAGAAAAAAATAGACTCAGAAAAAAATTCTTCCGAATCCTATTATTTCACTAAAATAAATTAAATTCGTTTGTGATAGATTTCATCTCAAAAGTCAACTCTTTTCATTTATTTCTAAAAAAATCTTATGAAAGAAAACCTCTAATCATGCGTGTCACTTCAGTAATACCAATCATTCCATCAATGACCTTCAACATTCCCCTCTCTGAATAAAATTTTGATAAGGGAGCGGTTTTTTCACGATATTCTACTAATCTTTTTGCAAAAGCAACAGGATTGTCATCTAAACGAACCTGTCCACCAGCCGCTATTGTTTCCTCAACGCGCTTCTTCATACGTTCAATCAACACGTCTTCATCAACACACAACTCAATAACAGCATCAAGCCGCATATTTTTTGACTGCAAAATCTGCTGTAACGCTTCTGCCTGCCCCACAGTTCGAGGATATCCATCCAAAACAAAACCGTTTACACAATCAGTTTCATCAATCCTATCTGATACGATTTGGTTAACAATATTATCAGGAACCAAAGCACCAGAACTTATAATAGCTTTAGCTTTTTTACCAATCTCTGTTTCTTTGGCAATCACCTCACGCAACATATCCCCTGTTGATAAATGAGGAATGTTATATTCCTCGGTCAACATTTTTGCTTGCGTACCTTTTCCTGCTCCAGGAGGACCTAAAAGAATAACTCTCATCGATTCCTTCTACCTCCACGAAGTTTTGATTTTTTTATCAACCCTTCATATTGGTGGGCAACAAGATACCCCTGAATTTGAGCAACCGTATCAAGCGTAACAGTAACAACAATCAACAAGGATGTTCCCCCAAGATAAAAAGGAACCTGCAATGCAGATATCATAAATTCAGGTAACAAACAAACCAAGATAATATAAACAGCGCCCACAACAGTAATACGCGTCAAAACGTAATCAATATATTCGGCTGTACGCTCACCTGGACGAATCCCTGGAATAAAACCAGAATGTTTTTTCAACTGATCTGCAGTATCACTTGGATTAAACACAATAGCTGTATAAAAAAAGCAAAAAAACGCCATTAAAAATGCATAAACAATCATATAAAGTGGCTGTCCATGACCAAGAGCATAAGAAATCGCCTGAACCCATTGTGGCATTTTATCAGAAAAATTATTAATAGTGGCAGGTAATAATAATAAAGATGAAGCAAAAATAGGTGGAATAACACCAGCAGTATTCAACTTTAAAGGAAGATGCGACATATCTCCTTGAAACATTTGATTCCCAACCTGACGTTTCGGATACTGGATAAGAATTCGCCGTTGCGCACGCTCTATAAAAACAATAAGCCCAATAACCAAAACAGCAATAAGAACGATTCCTATTAAAAGAAAAGTTGATAAATCAGCCTGACTATGAGCTGTCAAAAGCTGAGAAAAAGTAGAAGGAAAGTTGGCTACAATCCCTGTAAAAATGATAAGAGAAACCCCATTACCAACACCACGTGACGTAATTTGCTCGCCAAGCCACATGAGAAACATCGTTCCGCCAACAAGGGTAATAACAGAAGAAATACGAAACATAAGACCTGGTTCTAAAACAATTTGAAGCCCCGTCCCTATACCGCTTTCAAGCGCAATCGCAATACCAAAAGCTTGTAGAATTGCCAATACTACTGTTACATAACGCGTATACTGATTGATAATCTTACGACCTAATTCCCCTTCTTTTTTAAGAGTTTCCAAAGAAGGAATAATAGATGTTAACAATTGCACAATAATAGATGCCGATATATAAGGCATGATACCCAGCGCAAAAATAGCCATACGCCCAACGGCACCCCCAGCAAACATATTAAAGAGTCCTAATACACCCGACGCATGATGTTCAAATGTTTGCCGTAAAGCATCGATATTAATACCTGGAAGAGAGATGTAAGTGCCAAAGCGATATACAAGAAGCGCTGCCAGAGTAAACCAGATGCGTTTCTTTAATTCAGTTGCACGAGAAAAGGTACCGAAGTTTATATTGGAAGCAAATTGCTCTGCTGCTGATGCCATAAAACGTCTCCACTTCACTACTCCAGTTCTTTAAATCACGGAAGTATAACCCTAAAATTCATATATACATACACAAATAAATGCAGAACTTAAAAAATTCCCCACAAAAGATCCCGCAGAACAGATGTAACTCTTCTTTAGGTCTCTACTCATATAAAAAATTATTGAGCAATATCAGGAAAAATAACCTGACCACCCACTTTTTCAATCTTAACACGAGCAGCTTGTGAAGCACCAGAAACATGAAAGGTAATCTTAGCCTTCAAATCACCATCAGAAAGAAGACGAACCCCATCTTTTTCACGACGAATAATACCAGCTTCTTTCAAAGCAATCATATCAACAGGCTTTTCAATATTCAACTTACCTGCATCAACTGCCAACTGAATACGTCCTAGTGAAACTTCATTGTAGGTTTTAGCAAAGAAATTTCTAAATCCACGTTTTGGCAAACGACGATAGATAGGCATTTGCCCACCTTCAAAACCATTAAGGGAAACACCAGAACGCGACTTTTGCCCTTTTACACCACGACCACCAGTCTTACCCGTACCGGATCCAATACCACGCCCAACACGCTTACGATTTTTTGTTGCGCCTTCACAATCACGCAGTTCATTGAGTTTCATATCTAATACTCCCGCAACCCTTAACCTTCATCTATAACGCGAACAAGATGCCGAACCTGAGCAATCATACCCCGCACACAAAGTGTATCATCTAAAACGCGCCGACGACGCATTTTATTTAGTCCAAGCCCCTTTAAGGTTGCACGCTGAATCTGTGAGTTTCGAATAGGGCTTCCAATTTGCTCAACCGTGATAGTTTTACCACTCTGAGATTTTTTCTGAACCATTTTCTAATTCCTTTTCTGATAATCTCAGAAACTATCCTTCTAGGTCAACTAAATGGCGACGACGCGCCTGCAAAGTCGAATATTTTATACCACGCTGAGCAGCAATATCTCTAGGATGCATTTGATGTTTCAATGCATCAAATGTTGCACGAACCATGTTATAAGGATTAGACGATCCCAATGATTTTGCAACGACATCCTGCATACCAAGAGCTTCAAAAATAGCACGCATCGGTCCCCCAGCAATAATACCAGTACCAGCAGAAGCCGAACGTAGCAAAACACGCCCAGCTCCATGACGCCCTTCAAGATCATGGTGCAATGTACGTCCAGACCGAAGCGGAACATAAATCATCCCACGTTTTGCAGATTCCGTTGCTTTACGAACGGCTTCTGGAACTTCACGGGCTTTACCATGTCCAAAACCTACACGTCCTTTTTGATCTCCAACGACAACAAGAGCAGCAAAACCAAAACGCCGACCACCCTTTACAACTTTAGCAACACGATTGATATGAACTAGCCTATCGACAAACTCATTATCGCGTTCTTCTCTCTCACCACGTTCTTTTTGTGCCATTCCTCATTCCTTTTTCTTTTCCGGAAGCACGATAACAAAGTCCCTCATCAAACTGGAAGAACTTAAACGAAATAATCTAAACTCTCCTTACTCACTCACAAATAAGAAATTTTAGAAATTCAAACCACCTTCACGAGCAGCTTCAGCTAAAGCCTTGACTCGACCATGATACACATACGCTCCACGATCAAAAACCACTTCATTAACACCCGCTTGCTTCGCACGCTCAGCAATTAACTTACCAACAGCAAAAGCTGCTTTTTTATCAGCACCACTCTTTAACGACTTTTTTAAATCACTTTCAAGAGTAGAGGCTGAAACAAGTGTACATCCCCGCAAATCATCGATAACTTGAGCATAAATGTTCTGATTTGAACGATAAACACTAAGCCGAGGACGATCATGAGAAACCATTTTAATTCTACGACGAACACGCCTTGCACGACGTTGGATAATGTCCTTAGATGAAACCATAATACAAAATCCTTATTTCTTTTTACCTTCTTTACGGAAGATACGTTCATCTGCATGCTTAACACCTTTACCTTTATAAGGCTCAGGTCTACGATACTCACGAATCTCCGCTGCAACTTGTCCAACTTGCTGTTTATCAATTCCAGAAACAACAATTTCTGTCGGCTTAGGAACAGTTACAGTAACACCCGATGGAACTTTATAAACCACATCATGGGAAAATCCTAGAGATAGTTGGACATCCTTACCCTGCAAAGCAGCACGATAACCAACCCCATTAATCTCCAACCTCTTTTCAAAACCATCTTTCACACCACAAAAAATGTTCTCAATCATTGAGCGCGACATACCCCATTTAGAACGCGCATCTTTTGACTGATCCCGCGGCATAACTGATATGATATTTTCCTCAAACTTGACTAAGACTTCATCATTGACGACGTAGCTCAGCTCACCTTTTGGACCTTTTGCCTTAACCAGCTGACCTTCAACAGTAGCAGTAACTCCAGAAGGAATTGAAATGGGTTTCTTTCCAATACGAGACATTGTTCTAACCTACTTTTTCTTCCGTTTTCTTGACATAACTTAGAAAACACGACAAAGGAGTTCTCCACCAACATTCTGTTCACGCGCCTCATGATCTGCCATGACGCCTTTAGGAGTCGATAAAATCGAAATACCAAGACCATTTGCCACCTGTGGAAGTGACTTAGCAGAAACATACACACGACGACCTGGCTTTGATACACGTGAAATCTCACGAATAGCAGCCAGCCCTTCAAAATACTTCAATTCGATTTCAATTTCAGCTTTCCCATCACCCAAATCAATTTGATTATATCCACGAATATAACCTTCCGACTGAAGAACATCAAGAACGTGCACACGAAGCTTCGAAGCTGGAGTAACTACTTTACCTTTTTTACGACCAAGTGCATTACGAATACGTGTTAACATATCACCAAGAGGATCTGACATAGACATTAAATAATCTCCTCTTACCAACTAGACTTTACAATACCAGGAATATGGCCAATAGAGCCAAGCTCACGCAACGCAATTCGCGACATTTTTAATTTACGATAATAAGCCCGCGGACGACCTGAAACCTCACAGCGATTACGAATACGAACTTTCGAAGAATTACGTGGCAACTCTGCCAACTGAACAGAAGCTTTAAAACGTTCTTCAAGAGAAACCTTCTGATCCATAACTATTGCTTTCAAACGTGCACGACGGGCAGCATAACGCTTTACCATCACCTCACGACGCTTATTTTTTTCAACGGCACTTACTTTGGCCATACTTTCACCTCACTATGTCTGCCGTTACGAACGAAAAGGAAAATTAAAAGCACGCAATAACTCACGAGCTTCATCATCCGTTTTTGCTGTCGTACAAACAATAATATCCATGCCCCAAATTTGATCAACTTTATCATAGTTGATTTCTGGAAACACAATGTGTTCTTTAATACCCATAGCAAAATTGCCACGACCATCAAAACTCTTTGGATTCAAACCACGAAAGTCACGAACCCGTGGAAGAGCAATCGTAACAAGACGATCTAAAAACTCAAACATACGATCTTTACGCAATGTAACTTTAGCCCCAAGAGGCATTCCTTCACGAACCTTAAAGGTCGCAATAGAATTACGCGCACGTGTAACAACAGCCTTCTGACCTGTTATTAGCCCTAAATCCTCAGCAGCAAGAGAAGGCTTCTTCGAATCAGCAGTTGCTTCACCTATCCCCATATTTATTACAATTTTATCAATCCGCGGAATTTGCATCGCATTTCTGTAATTAAACTTCTCTTGAAGCGCTTTACGAATCACTTCAAAATAATGCGCTTTCATACGCGGTATTTGTCTTTCCTCAGCCATTAATCAACTCTCCCGAACGCTTGGCAAAACGCACTTTATTACCATCTGCATTCATACGAAAGCCTACACGTGTAGGCTTACCATCTTTAGGATCAGCAATCGCCAAATTAGACAGATGAATCGGAGCTTCTTTAGAAATAATTCCAGCTTCTTGCTTCTGCGTTTGACGTTGATGACGTTTAATCATATTAATCCCACGAACAAAAGCCTTATTCTCTTTTGGACTAACCTTAATTACTTCACCACTACATCCTTTATCCTTACCGGATAAAACAACAACTTTATCACCTTTTCGAATCTTCTGCATAACATTTACTCCTTACAGAACTTCAGGAGCGAGCGAGATGATCTTCATATGATTCCTACCACGCAATTCGCGGGGAACAGGTCCAAAGATACGAGTACCGATCGGCTCTTTTTTATTATCCACTAAAACCGCAGCATTACTATCAAAACGAATGACACTACCATCTGCGCGACGAATATCCTTAGCAGTACGAACCACAACAGCTTTCATAACATCACCTTTTTTAACACGGCCACGAGGAATAGCATCCTTAACCGAAACAACAATAATGTCACCGACCGAAGCATATTTCCGCTTTGAACCGCCTAACACCTTGATGCACATGACACGACGAGCACCAGAATTATCAGCAACGTCGAGGTTTGTTTGCATCTGAATCATGACTGGCCACCTTCTCTTAACACATATATCCGATTGTACCTTTTATACACTCGGATTTGCCTGCCAAATAACGATAAAGTCATCGCCTTTAAATTTATCAATGATAAAAACACTGTTAAATTCTAAAACAATAAACTTAACTCATTACGCTACATTGTCTTTTACAACAATCCAACATTTATCTTTCGAAATTGGTCTAGATTCTTGAATAGAAACTTGATCCCCAATCTTGAATTGGTTGTTTTCGTCATGCGCTTTATAATTTTTAGACTGCCGAACAGTCTTCTTAAGAAGCGGATGAGAATAACGGCGCTCAACTTTGACAACAACAGTCTTATCACTTTTGTCGCTAATAACAACACCCTGCAAAACGCGTTTAGGCATCTCTCATTTCCTTAAACCTTACTTTCACTTACCTTTTGACGAAGAAAAGTTTTAATACGCGCAATATCACGACGAACCTGTCTAACACGCGCAGTCTTTTCTAATTGACCTGTTGCTTTTTGAAAACGCAAATTGAATTGCTCTTTCTTTAACTTAGCCAATTCATCTTTCATTTGGTCGAGCGTTTGCGCCCGTAATTCTGTGGCTTTCATCGCTTAACCTCATTATTCAGCAATACGCTGGATGAAACGCGTTTTTATAGGCAACTTTGCAGCACCCAATCTTAGTGCTTCACGTGCAACATCCTCAGGAACTCCATCAAGCTCAAACATGATGCGTCCAGGAGCAACACGTGCAGCCCAATAATCGACACTTCCCTTACCTTTACCCATACGAACTTCAGTCGGCTTAGATGTAACCGGAAGATCTGGAAAAATGCGAATCCACACACGACCAGAACGCTTCATATAACGCGTAATCGCACGGCGCGCCGCTTCAATTTGACGAGCAGTAATCCGCTCCGGCTCAACAGCCTTCAAACCGTAGGCACCGAAATTCAAATCCGTACCACCCTTCGCAACACCGTGAATACGGCCCTTGAACTGTTTACGGAACTTTGTGCGCTTTGGCTGCAACATTGTTCTCTACTCCAAATTTTAGTTCAATCTCAAAAACTAAGCATTTTCACGGCGACGATTCGATGAAGAACCAGATTGATCAACTTCCGTAGCACGACGTTCTGAAGCCATCGGATCATGCTCAAGAATCTCACCCTTAAAGACCCAAACTTTAATACCACAAATACCATAAGCAGTCTTAGCTTCTGCTGTACCGTAATCAACATCAGAACGCAAGGTATGAAGTGGAACACGACCTTCACGATACCATTCCATACGAGCAATTTCAGCACCACCAAGACGGCCAGAACAATTGATACGAATACCTTCCGCACCAAGACGCATAGCAGACTGAACAGCACGCTTCATTGCACGACGAAAAGCAACACGACGCTCTAACTGTTGAGCAATTGATTGCGCAATAATCGTAGCATCAATCTCCGGTTTACGAATCTCCACAATATTTAATGAAGTTTCAGCATCCGTCATTTCCGAGAGCTTACGACGAAGCTTTTCGATATCAGCACCCTTTTTACCAATAATCAAACCAGGACGTGCAGAATGAATCGTAATACGACACTTCTTATGAGGACGCTCAATAACAACCTTCGAAATAGCCGCCTGTTTAAGTTCCTCCAGCACGTATGAACGAATTTTCAAATCTTCATGAAGAAGGCGCCCATATTCACCACTATCAGCATACCAACGAGAATCCCAAGTCCGATTAACACCAAGACGAAGTCCTATTGGATTGATCTTCTGACCCATTACGCGGCCTCCACTTTTTCGGTAACTTCACGAACAATAACAGTAAGATGCGAAAATGGACGTTCAATTCTACTAGCACGCCCTCGACCACGAACATGAAAGCGCTTCATCACTATCGACTTACCAACATAAGCTTCCGCCACAATAAGCGAATCAATATCAAGATCGTGGTTATTCTCTGCATTTGCAATTGCTGATTCAAGCGTTTTTTTCACAGTAGCAGCAATACGCTTGCGTGAAAACATCAAATCAGCGAGTGCTACATTAACTCTTTTACCACGAATCATTGCAGCAACTAAATTAAGCTTCTGCGGACTAACACGAATTGTCCGCGTGACAGCTCTTGCTTCATTATCTCTAAGCTGGCGCGAAACTTTAGCTTTTCCCATTCCTACTTCCTCTTCGCTTTTTTATCGGCACCATGACCATAATAAGTCCGGGTAGGAGCGAACTCACCAAACTTATGTCCAACCATCTCTTCAGAAACAGAAACAGGAATATGCTTATTACCGTTGTAAACACCAAAAGTTAAACCAACAAATTGCGGTAAAATAGTAGAGCGACGACTCCATATTTTTATAACTTCATTGCGCCCACTTGCACGTACCTTCTCTGCTTTACCAAGAAGATAGCCGTCAACAAACGGACCTTTCCACACTGAACGAACCACTTCAGACTACCTTTCTCATTTCTTGCGTTGATGACGCGTACGCATAATAAATTTATCAGTGGCTTTATTGGAGCGCGTACGCTTACCTTTCGTAGGCTTACCCCAAGGAGATACTGGATGGCGCCCCCCCGATGTACGACCTTCACCACCACCGTGCGGATGATCAACAGGGTTCATAGCAACACCACGAACATGTGGACGTTTACCACGCCAACGTGACCGACCTGCCTTACCATCATTAATATTCCCATGATCAGGATTTGAAACAGCACCAACAGTTGCAAAACAGCTACTAGGAACCAAACGCTGTTCACCAGAATTTAAACGAAGAATAGCCATACCATGATCTCGTCCAACCAACTGCGCATAAGTACCCGCTGAACGTGCAATCTGCCCCCCTTTTCCTGGCTTCATCTCAACATTATGAATAATTGTACCTACAGGCATATTAGCAAGAGGCATAGCATTACCTGGTTTAACATCCACATTTAAACCAGCCATAACAGAATCACCAACCGCAAGACGCTGTGGCGCAAGAATATAACTCAATTGCCCGTCCTCATAGCGAATTAAAGCAATAAAAGCAGTACGGTTAGGATCATATTCTAAACGCTCAACCTTTGCTGAAACATCACGTTTAAGACGCTTAAAGTCGACAAACCGATAACTCCGTTTATGTCCACCACCCTGAAAACGAGCAGTAACACGACCGCGATTATTACGTCCACCCTTTGAAGACAAACCTTCAGTCAACATCTTTATAGGCTTTCCCTTATAAAGACAAGAACGTTCCACAATAACAAGCTGACGCTGCCCAGGTGTCGTTGGATTAAATTGCTTAAGTGCCATTATTCCTATCTCCGAGCCTCTTTAAAGACCTGTCGAAACGTCGATAGTCTGACCACCGGCCAGAGTTACGATCGCTTTTTTGACATCACTTTGCCGACCAACTATACCTTTGAAACGCTTCACTTTACCCTTGCGGACTATCGTGTTAACTGCTTTAACTTTTACGCTAAAAAGCGCTTCAATAGCAGCCTTAATCTCAGGCTTCGTCGCTTTCGGCGCGACATTAAAAGCAACTTGATTATATTCAGAAATCATAGTCGACTTTTCAGTAATAACTGGACTAATAATTATATCATAATGGCGAAGATCTGTCATTTAAAACGCTCCTCAAGAGCCTCAACAGCTGCCTTTGATAAAACAAGTTTGCTGCGACGCAAAATATCATAAACATTAATTCCCTGAATAGGCAAAATATCAATATTAGGGATATTAGAGACTGCACGAAAAAAGTTAATATCAATCTCTTTACCACCAATCAAGAGAGCGTTATTAAATCCAAGCTTAGAAAAATGAGAAACAAGCATTTTCGTTTTCGCATCCTTAACAGTCAACTCATCCACAATAATTAAGTCTTTTGCTTTTAATTTTGCAGATAAAGCAAGACGTAACCCAAGAGCACGAATCTTTTTAGGAAGATCATGCGCATGGCTACGAACCACCGGTCCATGTGCCTTACCCCCACCTCTAAACTGCGGTGCACGGGCAGATGAATGTCGAGCACGCCCAGTTCCTTTTTGCTTAAACATTTTTGCCCCTGTTCGTGACACATCAGAACGACCTTGGGATTGATGACTCCCCTGCTGACGGCGTGCAAGCTGCCAGCGAACAACACGTTGCAAAATATCCTCACGTGGAACAAGATCAAAAATAGCTTCAGAAACCTTTAACTTGCCAGCTTCATTACCATCAAGAGTTTTAATTACAAGATCCATTATTAGGCTCCCTCAACTTCAGAGGTTTCCGTCACCGGAGTAACCATTTCCGTTTTCTCCTTCACAAGACGGCGAATACCAGCAGGCTTTGGAGCATTATCAGGAAGACGCTTCTTCACAGCATCCCGTACCAAAATCCAAGAACCTTTAGAACCAGAAACAGCACCACGCACTAAAATTAAACCACGTTCACTATCCGTGGAAATAACTTCAATATTCTGTGTTGTTACACGCACTTGCCCCATATGGCCAGCCATTTTTTTACCTTTAAAAACTTTACCAGGATCTTGGCACTGCCCTGTAGAACCATGAGCACGATGTGTGATCGAATTACCATGGGAAGCACGATGCCCACCAAAGTTATGCCGTTTCATAACACCAGCAAACCCCTTACCAATACTGGTACCAGTCACATCAACTCTCTGTCCTGGAACAAAATGTTCCACTGTAATCTCAGTACCAACATCAAGAAGATTGTCGGGACTCACACGAAACTCTGCTATTTTAGCTTTAGGCTCAACAGAAGCCTTAGCAAAATGTCCACGAAGAGCTTGTGAAGTGTTCTTAACTTTAGCAAAGCCTACACCTAATTGAACAGCAGTATAACCATTCTTTTCAACTGTACGCTGAGCAACGACTTGACAATTCTCCAAACGAAGTACGGTCACCGGCACATGCTCACCAGCATCATTATAAATACGGGTCATGCCCAGCTTCTGTGCTATTACACCTGAACGCATC
Organism: Bartonella sp. OD88NMGDW; assembly: GCF_042193775.1. Taxonomy (NCBI): domain Bacteria; kingdom Pseudomonadati; phylum Pseudomonadota; class Alphaproteobacteria; order Hyphomicrobiales; family Bartonellaceae; genus Bartonella; species Bartonella sp. OD88NMGDW. The sequence goes on from NZ_JBHIMA010000008.1 coordinate 80,909, forward strand.
GGGTCTGTTCCTTCTGTCCTCAAACCTCAGAGCTTAATTTCTACATCCACACCAGCAGAAAGATCGAGCTTCATAAGCGCATCCACTGTTTGCGGCGTTGGATCAACAATATCAAGAAGACGCTTATGTGTTCGCATCTCAAACTGCTCACGACTCTTCTTATCGATATGCGGTCCACGATTGACCGTAAACTTCTCAATCCGCGTCGGAAGCGGAATGGGACCACGGACATTTGCACCGGTACGTTTAGCAGTCGATACAATCTCACGCGTCGACGTATCAAGAATTCTATGATCAAACGCTTTTAAGCGAATGCGAATATTTTGACTGTTCATGCTCTTTATTTCCCTGTTATAGAAAGTGCCTTCAATAATAAAAGCACTCAACAAGCATTATTTATTCAATGATCTTAGAGACGATACCGGCACCAACAGTACGACCACCTTCACGAATAGCAAAAC
>NZ_JBHIMA010000063.1:0-940 GCF_042193775.1 Bartonella sp. OD88NMGDW
CTTTATCTTTGCTGCTTCGTTTCTTGACCATCTTTCCAACCACATAAATGGGCTCCCTGCTTGTTATGCTTCAAAATATCTCTTGCAAGGTTGGAACTGATGACCGCAACATCCTTATTATCTAAATAAATGGGCAACCAGCCACCACAAGAAACAGACCTATTTGCCGCGCACCCAACGAGAAAGTTCAGAGCGCACACCAGCATCACTTTTTTGATTAACTTCATTTTCTACCTCAAGCCGCGTTGTTGCTGTCTTTAAAGCATTCTCTGTTTGCTTTTGCCGTTCGCTTTGCTTGCCAAGGTGAAATGCCTTGGCTAAAGCCATAAAAAAAACGGCTAAAGCCGCTGTAAACATAAGAGAATATTTCTTTAGCCAAAAAATCATAAGCGTTGCTCCCGAAACCGCTTGGCGACAATCACTATGCCCGTTACAGCCGCTAAAACCATGATGCCTGCTAATGCCCATTGCACCGGTCCATTGCCTGCTAACAAGCCGCCAAAACCAGAACAAGACCCTATAATCGGGGCAAGTGCTTCTACCTTGAAAAGACCCGTTGCCATTTTCGTTTCTACCCTTTGATAATTTGAAGAAACATAAGACCCTTTTGCCCATAATCCCGCTTCTGCTGCTCGACGGTTGGCTAAACCCGCAAGAGGCTTCCCACCGACCTTATTCCATTTCTGTAATTCTAAGGGTACGGCTTCATAATCCCCTTGATTAAGCTTCTTCAATAATGTTGACTTGCGAAAAGCAGCTGTTCCTACGTTATAGCAAAACGAGACCAATGCCGCGAATTGGCAATCCGTTAACGAAACCGTGACCGATTCCTCTACCGTCTGCTCAAATTGCTTTAAGTCTTTACAAAGGATTTCTTCTGCTTGCTCTTGGCTAATACACATACCTTTTTTGACGAGGGGGTGACCCGCATTGCTGGTGT
>NZ_JBHIMA010000064.1:0-897 GCF_042193775.1 Bartonella sp. OD88NMGDW
ATTGCTTTTTATCTCATCTAGTTTCTATGTCTCCATAGATGTCCAAATGTAATTCCTTTTGCGAGAGAATTGGCAACGCTTGATAGTTTGAGTAACAGCATGATGGATATAATAGACAAGACGATAGCTCCCCCAAACATGAAGCTTATATTCTGGTCGTAATCGAGTTTCATATCGCTCAAATAGTTTGCAAAGATATTCATCATCAGATTAAATACAGTCGCTAAGAGTAGAAAGAGGATTATATAATTGACGACTTGGATTATCCATTGCTCGAAAAGGCGATGAGTTGGTTGCCAGAGCAAAGCAACGATGAAGAGAGGTCCCCATCCTACGAGAAGTGTAATAGCGAGTTTTGTCAGGAGCACGAGACCACCACCGATTGCTACGACGAGGCTTGTTGCCAGCAAGATGATGATGCCTAAGAGACTGTAAAGCAGACCATTGCCTTCGAAGAAGACAGTTTCTTGGAAAAGACGTCCTGCATATTGAAATCCTTTGGTTGCTGCTTTATCCAGTAAATTCATTAATTGTGTATTATCGAGTGGATTTGTTATGAGCGCTTTTGATAACTCATAGGGCATTTGTGTTATTAAACTCGCAATTTCATTTTGATAAAGTCCTGTGGTAAGAGCTATTGAAGTAATAATACTTATCCGTAGGAAACGATTTACAAATCCGGAGAGAGGCATATCTATAGCGCCACGAATGATGAGCCAACCATAGATGATGAAAGCGATTGTGATACCGATTGAAACAAAGGGTGTAATTGTAGCTATTGTTTTTGAGGAAAGATCCGTGACATATGTATTTGTTATCTGATCAATTTTAGTGAAAAGTTGCGTGAACACTGTAAAGTCCATGGAATTCCTCTTTAATGAATTTTCAACTTTTTAT
>NZ_JBHIMA010000009.1:0-56607 GCF_042193775.1 Bartonella sp. OD88NMGDW
TTGCCAATTTATTTAGATAAGCAAGATCTGAACGCCATCAGTTCAAACTTAGCAAGAGAGATCTTAAAGCACAATAAACAAGGTGAACGTGTGTGTGTGGGTGGAAACATGGCTAGAAAAAAAACACAAGACGATATAGAGCTTACAAAAGCAGAAAAAGAAATACTTCAGGAAATGATCGTCACCTATCAAAGTGTAAAAATGATGTCTCGCTTGATGAAGTGGATAGCATTCATCCTCTTTTTGCTTATCATTGATTTTGCACGCCTTATGGATGCATTAGTAAATATTTTTACACAAAAACCAAATATTCGACTCTACACATACTCTGAGACGCGCGAAATTCTTTAGAAAATGGATTATTAATTTTGCTTGTCTTTATGGATGCGATAGACAATATCTTTGTACATTTAAAATAGTGGTTCTCAAAGAATTTAAAAAATTATTAGAGAACATTGGAGGAAACAGATGAGCTTTGTAAAAGTATGTTGGAAAATTCTATTCCCGAACTTTTGTTAATGTTCCCGAACTTTAAAAAAGATTACAAAGAATAAATACATTATACATGGGTAAAAACCGGATGGTGATCCCGACAGGATTCGAACCTGTGACCCACGGCTTAGAAGGCCGTTGCTCTATCCAGCTGAGCTACGGGACCCAACTGATTATTTTCTCAATTCAAAATAGCATCTTTAATTCAATGTGTCCAAGAGTGCTGCCGATCACTGCGAAAATTATCAGAATAAGAAATAGCACGTCGAATCGACGTACGTTTCTTTTCTACACGGTAAGAGATAGCATTCTTACGCGCAAAAGCAATCGCTTCTTCCTTCCTATTAAATCTGATCCTCACCTGATTATTCATATCAGACGTTGCCGTGTACCCCATAAGAGGTTCAAGCATTTTTGCTTTCACCGGCTCATACTCTAGAATCCAAAAACCTCTATTCCCCTTACCTGACTGCATAGCTGTCTTAGCAGGACTATAAATACGTGCGATCATGCCTTTTTCCTTCAGATTACACAACGCTTGAATGATAGTTTTCCACCACACGTACCCAATTGGGTCATTCTCACACACTTAATCAAATATGGTCGGAGCGATAGGATTCGAACCTACGACCCCCTGATCCCAAATCAGGTGCGCTACCAGGCTGCGCTACGCTCCGCCATTTACATTTACTTGATGCACATTTCCTAAAATTTTCACAACAGAAGTGCAAGAGAAAAACACACTTTTTTTTAATTTTGTTGCATTTCTTTACAAAAAAGCACGTTTTAAAAATTTTTTCCCTACTCAATAACATATTTATTGACAAATAATAGAAAACAACCTCCGTAAAGAATCCAATCTATATTAAAAAATAACGAATTTCTCTGTAAGGATTTCATAATTTTCATCCTGCTTTAAGCAAACTCTCACTGTATCAAAACGCATTCTACAGATACAATTTTAGAAAAAAACGACTTAAATATCATAGAAAAACTTTCCAAAAGAGAACACAAGCCAAAAAATCAGCTGTATTAAGCTTTTTCCCCTCTTTTTCTATCTTGCAAAGAACTCTTTTATAAAAATTCTAGAATCTTCTACAATCCAAATCCATAAACAACAGACATTTTTTCAAAGCACGAAAGTTCCATTATAAATAAAATAAAGCGCTTTTTTTAGAAAAAATTTCAAATGCAAAGATGGAAAAAAGTCAACATCATACAATAAAATCTCAAAGCTATTTAAGATAAACACATGACTAAAGTAAAAAATACTATTTTTCACTCTTAACGGATATCAAAAAAGAAGAAAATTTAAATGACTTGTCTTGCCACATATTGAAACGATAATAGAAAGACAGAATAAGTAAGCCATGATAGGGAGTGTTTACGGATTTCTTCTATTCAAAACTTCAGCAATAACAGCACGTGTTATTTTTCTTTTTCTTTGTAATGCCAACTGATCAACAGAATCAATAACACGCTTCAATGAAAATAAAGAACGTTCACAACGACTTACAAGATAATAAACCGTGTCTGGATGTACAATAAGTTGCCTATCGGAAAAAAGCTTAAATGCAACAGCTGTTAATAATGCATCATCAGGCTGATTAATTTCAACGAACATCACCGAATTAAGACGACTTTTTAGATCATTTAACTTTAAATTCCAAGCGGAAGGAAGTGTCCGTGCCGTCATCAATAAAGTAGCTTGTCGTGCATCAAGATTTGCTTGCTTAATACTGTTAATTAAATGAAAAAGTTCTGTCTCTTTGATTTCATCTGCATCAATATCCTCTATCAAAAATGATCTGCCTAAAGAAGCCACAGTAACAGCCTGATCAATCTCATTGTGCTGAATCCTGAAAGCATCTGCTTTTTGGAGCCATATATTAGAAAAGTGCGTTTTTCCAGATCCTTCTTTGCCAACCAAAACTGCAATAGGTAAGCTCCAATTGGGCCAGTGATCAATAAGCTGAAAAGCCATACGATTGCTTTCCGTTACCACTAAATCCTCAAATTGAAAAATCGGATCATAAGGAAAATTTAAAGATAATTGCGTTTCACACCCATTCATTTTAGCGGCTCCGAATTTCCCCTTCGCGAATACATCTGAGAACTAAGATAAGTATGAAGAGCAAAACGAACTAAAACGCCAACAGCCGCTGCCGCAGGAACAGCAACAAGCATACCAGTAAAACCAAAGAGTGAAGAAAAAGCAAAAAGTGAAAACATCAGCCATACGGGATGTAATCCCACTGATGAACCTACAAGCTTGGGTTGAAGAATATAACCTTCAATAAATTGACCAATTAAAAAAAGTGCCATCACAACGATGATTCCTCCCCAATTATTGGGATAAAACTGGACCCATGCAATACCAACAGAAAGGACCAAACCACTCATTGTGCCAATATAAGGAACAAAGCTAATAAGACCAATAAACATACCAATTAAAAGACCAAAATTGAGTCCTGCAATCGTTAAACCAATAGCATAATAGCCTCCCAATATAAGACAAACTGTTCCTTGTCCACGAACAAAGCCTGCAATAGCTCTATCCATTTCATGAAAAATACTCCGAACGGTTTCAAGATGATCACGCGGTATTAACGAATCGATTGCTGTTACCATACGCGGCCAATCTAATAACATATAAAATGCCACCACAGGTGCCACAACAAATAAGCTAGCGATATTAACGATAGATTTTCCTGACTTTAAAAGTGAATTCAAAAGAGACGTAATAAAATCAGAACCTTCTCCCAAAAATCCTTTAATATTATTCCGTAATTCATTTGGATCACTTCCAAAATAGCGCCTTATCCAATCAAAATCATGCTCAACAAAAAAGGTTTGAATACGATTAATATAAACAGGTAAACCATCACTCATGAATTGCTGTATTTGCCAACTAATAACAGGAATCAAAATAACTAAAGCAGCAACAAAGGTAACAACAATAAATAAGGTAATGAGGACAGTCCCAAACACCCGTCGAATACCAAATTTTTCAAGTAATTGAACAATGGGATTGAGAAAATAAGCCAGCACAATCCCTGCCACAAAAGGAAGCAAAATCGATCCAAAAACAAACATAAAAAAAATGAAAAAAATCAGCGTACCAAGCCAAAAAAAGATTTGCCTTTTCATATTATTCGGCAACGGTAATTGAGTATACGCTGGCACATAAGTCTTATAACGATCACGAGATGTATTCTCACTCACTTTCTTTTTCATAAGTTGCCAAGAAGACTGACCGTGATTATCTGATATCTTGCTCATAAAATATCCTAAAAAATTCTTCACAAAAAATTATAAACATCTTCAAAATAAGGTACAAGCAAAGTTGCTTATTTTCTTATCAATATCTCTTGCAGAGAGAACTCTATCATGGCATTGCATAATATCAAAACCCGATTTTCCATTAAAGGAAGGCTCCAATGAGCAACCAAGATCTTACAAATAATAAATCCAAAGTTGGTCTTACCTACGCAAAAGCCGGTGTAAACATCGATATGGGTAATGCCATGGTAGAAAAAATTAAACCCTTTATACGCGCGACAAAACGAGCCGGAGCAGACGCAGAAATTGGCGGTTTTGGTGGAATTTTTGATTTAAAAGCAGCTGGCTTTACGGATCCTATCCTAGTAGCAGCCAATGATGGTGTGGGAACAAAATTAAAAATTGCCATTGAAGTAGGTCACCATAACACTGTAGGTATTGATCTTGTGGCTATGTGTGTCAATGATTTACTCGTACAAGGGGCTGAACCTCTCTTTTTTCTGGATTATTTTGCAACTGGAAAGCTTGACCCTGAACAAGGAGCTGCAATTGTTTCTGGTATTGCAGAAGGATGTAAACAAGCCGGTGCTGCTCTTATTGGAGGAGAAACTGCAGAAATGCCAGGAATGTATGCAGAGGGAGATTATGATCTAGCCGGTTTTGCTGTAGGAGCATGCGAACGCAGCAAGCTACTCCCTTCAAAAGATTTAACAGAAGGTGATATTATATTAGGTCTAAGCGCCTCTGGAATTCATTCCAATGGCTTTTCGCTTGTTCGACGAATCATCCAGCAACATGATCTCAAATGGAATGACCCTGCCCCTTTTGCTCCCGAAAACAGCCTTGGTATAGCACTCCTTACACCAACACGCATTTATGTAAAATCGCTTCTTCCCATCATGAAAAAATACGAAGGGATTAAAGCTCTTGCTCATATTACGGGTGGAGGCTTTCCTGAAAATATTCCACGTGTTGTTCCATCTTCTCTCTGCGCTGAAATTCATCTTTCTACCATCAATGTTCCAGCAGTATTTTCATGGATTGCCAAACAAGGTAAAATAGAAGAAACAGAAATGTTAAGAACATTCAATTGTGGTATTGGCATGATCATTATCGTAGCACAGCATGCAGCTGAAACAATTACGCAAGCTCTTGAAAGAAAAGGAGAGAGCGTAACTCCTCTTGGCATTTTAACAAAACGCCAAGATCAAAATAAAGGAATACTTTATAAAGGGGTACTGCATTTATGAAAAAACAAATCATCGTTTTCATTTCTGGTAATGGATCCAATATGGTCGCCCTTGCTCAAGCTAGTCAACAAAAGGAATATCCTGCTGAAATCATCGCGGTTATTTGCGATAATCCGCGTGCAGACGGTATTGAAAAGGCGCGAAACCATAACTTACCTATTCATATTGTTGATCGCAAAATTTACAAAACAAAAGAAGAGCATGAAGAAAGTATTTTTACGATTTTAAATCAATATAAACCAGATTTTCTCTGCTTTGCAGGATATATGCGCCTTATCTCGCCACGTTTTGTAAAACTTTACGAAGGACGAATTTTAAACATTCATCCTTCTCTTTTGCCTTCATTTAAAGGCTTAAACACACATGAAAAAGCTTTACAAGCAGGCGTAAAAATCACGGGTTGCACTGTTCACCTTGTTACAGAAGACATGGATGCAGGAAAAATCCTTGCCCAAGCAGCCGTTCCAGTCTATCCTCATGATACTGCTGAGAGCTTAGGACAAAGAGTTCTTAAAGCAGAACATAAACTCTACCCCGAAGCCTTAAAAGCATTTATTGAAGGGAAGAGCAAAATGGTAGATGCGCAGCAACAGCTTTTATCTTTTTGAGTGTATCAGCAATCTATTAATAAGCATTTTTCAATGTTTTACATATAATTCGTGCTCAGTGTCTATAATTGAAAATCTCTATTAAATGTTGACGTAATAGAGCCTATCTTTTCATAAATTTTTGCACAGAATGTGTGTTTTTTTTGAATTTTAATTAAATTTTCAAATTCTTCTTTTTTATTCAGTTCTATGACATTATCACAAGTTCTATTTATCAAAATACTCTCGTATTTCGCCTAAAAAATCTTAAATACGCAATTTTTCTATTGCATAAATTTTTGCCTCATGATGAAAGTGTTTCTTTAACTGTTAGAGCTAACTGTTTGAGTGTAAAAGGTTTAGATAAAAAACCAAAAACAGCATCTTGTGGAAGATTTTTAGCAAATGCATCTTTTGCATATCCAGAAACGAAAAGAAATTTGATATCAGGATAGTTTTTACGTACTTCCTTCAATAAAGTGGGTCCATCCATTTCTGGCATCACCACATCGGAAACAATAATATCAATAGCTCCTTTTTGTTTCTCAAGAATAGAGAGTGCTTCCACCCCACTCGCTGCCTCTAAAACCGTATATCCTCTCATTTGAAGAGCTCTTACCCCCCCCATTCTAACCGCATCTTCATCTTCAACCAATAAAACAGTTGCAGACCCTGTTAAGTCTATATTTTTATCTTTCTCTTCATCTTTTTCAATCTTTTGAGAAGTTTTTCCTTTTATATTGGGGATATAACGGGGAAGAAAAATATAAAATGTTGCTCCTTCACCTTCTTTACTTTCACAATAAATGCACCCACCACTCTGCTTGATAATTCCATAAACCATTGATAAACCAAGTCCTGTTCCTTTTCCAACTTCTTTTGTTGTAAAAAATGGCTCAAACATTTTTTCTTGTATAGCAGCAGATATACCAGCCCCTGTATCTGAAATAGTCAATTGTACATACTCACCAATTTCTAAACCAAGATGATTAAATTCAGCACTTTGTTGCTTTGTAATATTGTTTGTCGCAATCGTAACAATACCTCCATCTAACATGGCATCACGCGCATTAATAACCAAATTCATAATAACACGCTGAAAAGATGCTTGATCGACTTCAACACTCCACAAATCTCTTCCATGGATAATTTTTAACTGAACATTATTCCCCAAAAGTGGTAAAATAAGATTGCGAATATCTGATAAAAATTCAGTAAAATCAACTTCTTCAGGTCGAAGTGTTTGCTTTCTAGAAAAAGCTAATAATTGCTGTACAAGAGCAGCTGCACGATTAGCATTATTTTTAATATTGATCAGATCAGCATGAGCAGGATCAGAACTACGATGCGTATTTAAAAGAAGATCACACGACATTAAAATTGCTGTTAAAACATTATTAAAATCATGAGCAATGCCGCCAGCCAATTGTCCGACAGCTTGCATCTTCTGACTTTGCATCATTTTATCTTCAAGCGTTTTTTGTTCGGTTGTTTCAATCACAGAGATAATAAGCAAATCTTGCAATGCATCACCATGATGGGGTGGTACAGACATAATATGGAGCCGTAAATGGCATTCTTCATTTTTTTCTAAAACAGTTTCTAGAGAAACAAAATAATTTTTATTTGTCGCAATTCTCTGAAAAGAACGCTCTAACTGCACACAATCACGACGAGAAATAACGTCATAAAAATTGACAGCTTTGTCCATACATCCCGTGAGTGATGAAAAAGCTTTATTCATATGAACCAATTGCCCTTCATGATCTACCACGGCTATTGCAAAAGGACTCGCATCAAAATATTCTCCTAATATAGTGGGTAATTTTAATTGGTCGTCCTCTTCTTTTTGTATTTGTTGTGGAATGATCACAATACGATAAACGGCTTCCTCTTCTAAGAGAGAAGAAACAGAGATAAGACAATGGAATATTTTCTCACAAGTCGCTTGCGAATTTAAACATAACGAAAACTTATAAGGTAAAGAGTAACCTGAACTTTGATATCTGTTGGTTTGCAAACAGATATCACTCCATGAGCTCTTAGCGCCAACGCTATCAAATAACGAATCAAAATTATATTGACCAACTGAGAAATTCGCTAAATCAATTGAAAACCATTCGGCAAAAATCGCATTCGCATAAAGAATAGTTCCTTGTGTATTAACTGATACAAAACCAATAGGAGCTTGATCCAAGTGATTGATAGCTTCTTGAAGGTTCGAGAAAAAAACTTCTCGTGTTTGTTGTAAATGCGAAATATCAGCAATACGCCAAAATAAAAGCTTTTTTTTCTGTTTTGTGATAGGTTGAATGGAAATATTATACCAAACAGATTTTTTTGGTGTAGAATCGGTAAATATTGGTTGTTCTACTCTTAATTCCTCTTGCGCCGCAAGATTATTACAGGCTGCAACCTTTAAGCGATACGAAAGTGCACCAGCTCCTGGAAGATCAGCAATAACCATATAACAAGACACTTCAGGCTTATAAGTCACAATTTTTCGATAGTTTTGATTAGAATAATAAACAAAACCAGAAAGGTCAGAGATTACAATTGCATCATCGCTCCGATTAAAGATGCTAAAATCAAAATCTTCATGCGACCACACATGGTATCTTAAAATTCCCATTCCACACAAAACGAGTGTTGCAACGCCGATAATTGCTAGAATCAAAAAAGATATCAATATAGCCTTTTGCAAATAGCTTTGTGGATAAAAAAAACCTAAAATACCCACAATGAAAAGAAAAAATAATATAAAAACAATACCAAAAATCACAACTCTTCGATGAACAGAAGACGCTGATCTTTTATTATTATCAAAACCTTTATCCATCTCTCATTGCCTTAGATTTAGCTGTTTCTTATATCACAAAACTTCCTTTATATTCATTGTTATAAAGTATATACTATGATATTATCTTTCAAAGAAAGCTCACTTAATGTTAAAAATTTTATTTCTTGTATTTAAGTGAACCTTTTAAGGGTGTGTTTATAAATTTATCTCAATAAAAACGATATTTTCACACAAAAATGGGAGAAAATCTATGTATATCTGGTTATCAGAGCAAATAGGTGTATCTGCTGCGAAGATAACGATAAGCTTTTTGTTTTTTATAATAACAATTGTGGCTATTACCATAATTATCTTGTTTTTACGTCGTTTAAGTACGGGAAGATTCAGCAATAATAGAAAAAAAAGTCTATCACGATTAGCATTATGTGAAGTAATTTCTATAGATCGAGCACGCCGCCTTGTTTTAGTCCGTTGCGATAATAAAGAACATTTGCTCCTTATTGGCGGATTAACAGATGTGGTTGTAGAATCCGATATTACCAGTACATCCAAAATACAAAAGAGAGAAACACACACACATCCAAATTCCGCCCCTACAGAAAGAAACGATATATCGGATAAAAATCCCTCTCCTTTTACGAATCAAGCAGTAAAAGATTCAGCAATCACCGCCGAAATTGAGGGGAGGCAAGAACCATCTTTATTCATTCCTACCCTTCAAAAATAAAAATATACAATTTTATCACCACGAGTTTCGTTTGTTTATCATTTCAATGACCTTAATCATCGCGATAAACTCTTTCACGTCGTTCGTGACGTTCTTGCGCTTCCAATGATAAAACGGCTATCGGTCGAGCCTCAAGACGCTTTATACTAATGGGTTCGCCGGTTTCTTCACAAAAGCCATATGTCCCATTATCAATGCGCTCTAAAGCAGCATCTATTTTTGAAATAAGTTTCCTCTGACGATCACGCGCACGTAATTCGATTGTACGATCAGTTTCACAAGAAGCCCTATCAGTCAAATCGGGTTGACCAACATTCTCTTCCTGCAAATTTTCCAAAGTCTCACGAGCTTCTTTTAATATATCATTCTTCCAAGAAACCAATTTAGCACGAAAATACGCCTTTTGCCGCTCATTCATAAAAGGCTCATCTTCACTGGGGCGATATTGACCATCAATCTCTTCGCTCATGCAATAAAAAACCTCCACATATGCTATGTGCGGTCTATATATTGTGCAATACCCATCAACACAAGAGTAAAATGTTTTTCATAACAATCTACAAATATGTCTAAATACACTGTTTAGATTTAATCGCTTTTCTATTTAGGTTGGATTCTTGATCAAATCTCATCCAGAACATTTTTCTTGCTTACTGAGAAACTTCAAAAAGAAGGAAATCTAATATTCAGATATCAGAGTGATCTCTCCCCTGCTTTCTTATTGTTTAAAATCTAAATGAGGCAATAATAAATCATTTCAGCAATGCAAAAAAATAAAATCTTTATAAAGGCAAAGTGTGATATTCACGTTTCAAATACATCAAAGCATCTTTTTCTTTATTACAGTTGATTGCAACAACCTCACCAATCAAAACACAATGGGTTGCGTGCTCATGCCAACAAATCAAACGACAATCAAACGATGCTAGAGCGTCTGAAAGACTAGGCGCTCCCGTTTGCAAAGCTCCCCATTGAGCAACATCAAAACGCTCATTTTGTGTAGAATTGCAACGCCTCGAAAAAACATCCGCTAATGAACGATGCTTTCCTGCCAAGCTATTAACACAAAAATTTCCATTCTCCATAAACACCTGATTCTTTAAATTATGGCGCATGAGACAAACAAGAAGGGTCGGAGGATCATCAGATAAAGAACAACACGCCGAAACAGTCACCCCGCGTCTTCCCTTAATACCATTTGTTGTCACAATATGCACAGCTCCTGCAAAAAGACTCATGGCATCTCGATATTCTTGGGAAGAAACCGCGATAGTATGTTTATGTTGAAGTTCAGGCATCAAATATGTTTTATGATTCGACATATCTTTCACTTATAAAGCTTTAAAATTTCAAGCGATCTTTCCATAAAAAGATCTATAATACATATTTTTTCTTTTCCGTCATAACACAAAAGATATTTGTGTATACACTGCGATATGATAAAAACAGCCAATCAAGGAGATTTTAATGCCCCATTCTCATCTCATTTCGCCTTCACTCTTGGCTGCTGATTTTTCTAAACTTGGACAAGAAATGTTAGATGTTGTTGATGCTGGTGCAGATTGGCTTCATCTTGATATCATGGATGGACACTTTGTTCCTAATATCACCTTTGGTCCTGAAATCGTCAAGGCTCTACGCCCATTAACCAAAGCAATATTTGATGTCCACCTGATGATCGCACCAGTAGACCCTTATTTGGAAGCTTTTGCAAAAGCGGGTTCAGATATTATAACCATTCATGCTGAAGCAAGTCCACATCTTCATCGTTCATTACAAACAATCAAAAAAATGGGAAAAAAAGCAGGAATTGCACTCAATCCAAGCACCCCTGAACATGTACTTGAATATTTGCTTGATCAATTAGATCTCATTCTCATCATGACGGTCAATCCCGGTTTTGGTGGACAAAGTTTTATTCCAGAAATAAAAGATAAAATTAAGCGCGTTAAAAGCATGATTGCAAACCGCCCTATTGATCTTGAAGTTGATGGTGGTATCACCGTTGATACAATTGGGATAGCTGCAAAAGCTGGAGCAAATGTATTTGTCGCAGGCTCTGCAATTTATAAAGATGGAAATAAAGAGCTTTACAAAACACGCATGAGTGCATTGCGCCAAGCCGCAATCCTCTCACAACAAGGAAAAAAATGATGATCGCACGTTATTCCCGCCCTGCAATGGTAACAATTTGGTCTCCTGAAACAAAATATCGTATTTGGTTCGAAATTGAAGCCCATGCCTGTGATGCCCTTGCTCACTTAGGGATTATTCCGAAAGAAGCCGCCAAAGTCATTTGGGAAAAAGGCGCAGCAGCTAAATTTGATGTCAATCGCATTGATGAAATTGAAGCAATTACCAAACATGATGTTATCGCATTTCTGACCCACCTAGCTGAATTCATTGGACCTGAGGCACGTTTTATCCACCAAGGCATGACATCATCTGATGTTCTCGATACAACACTGAATATTCAATTGATGCGTGCTAGTGATATTTTGCTAGAGGATATAGATCAACTTCTTGAAGCATTAAAAAGACGTGCTTTTGAGCATAAAGAGACAATCACCATTGGGCGGAGTCATGGCATTCATGCTGAACCGACAACATTTGGAGTAAAATTTGCTCTTGCATACGCTGAATTTTCCCGTTGTCGCAAACGTCTTCTTGCAGCACGAGAAGAAATTTCTACTTGCGCAATTTCAGGAGCTGTAGGAACTTTTGCAAATATCGATCCCCGCGTTGAAGAACATGTAGCAAAAGCCTTGAGGATGCGTGCTGAACCGGTTTCCACCCAAGTAATACCAAGAGATCGTCATGCTATGTTTTTTGCAACACTTGGTGTTATTGCTTCCTCTATTGAAAGGTTAGCGATAGAAATACGCCATTTACAACGAACAGAAGTTCTGGAAGCAGAGGAACATTTCTCACCTGGGCAAAAAGGCTCATCGGCGATGCCTCATAAACGTAATCCAGTTTTAACAGAAAATTTAACTGGATTAGCCCGCATGGTACGTGCATTTGCACTCCCAGCCATGGAAAATGTTGCACTTTGGCATGAACGTGATATTTCGCATTCATCTGTTGAGCGTTATATTGCTCCAGATGCGACTATTACACTTGATTTTGCTCTTTCTCGCCTCACATCTGTCATTGAAAATCTCATTGTCTATCCAGAAAATATGCAAAAAAATCTCAATAAATTCCGTGGCCTTGTTCACTCACAACGGGTGCTTTTAGCACTCACCCAAGCAGGAATCAGTCGTGAAGATTCTTATCGGATTGTACAACGAAATGCGATGAAAGTTTGGGAACAAGGAAAAGATTTTTTAGAAGAACTCCTCAACGACAAAGATGTTATCAAAGCTTTAAGTGAAGAAGAACTTCGCGAAAAATTTGATCTTTCTTACCACACCAAACATATCAATACGATTTTTAAACGTGTTTTTGAAGAACAGTAAAGCGACATAGAAACCTCAAATCTATTCCACCTATGATCAAAAATCTGTTGTAACAAAGAAAACAATTCATGAAAGCAAATCAACTCGATATTCTTATTGTTCCTGGCTACAAAGGATCTGGTCCAGATCATTGGCAAACACGCTGGGAAAGAAAATTGTCGACAGCCCGCCGCATTGAACAACTCCATTGGTCAAAGCCTGTTTGTGAAGAGTGGGTTAACAAAGTTAAAACCGCCATTGCAAAAGCTCAAAGGCCTGTTATGCTTATTGCTCATTCATTAGGAGTTCCCAGTGCTATTCACGCAACTGTACAAAATACAGAAAAAATTTGTGGCGCTTTCTTTGTTGCTCCTCCAGATGTCGCCAATGAGAAAATACGTCCCAAACATTTAATGACATTTGGCCCCTATCATCGCCAAAAGCTTCCTTTTCCTTCTATTGTCATAGCCAGTCGCAACGATGAGTTTTGTCAATTTTCAGTAGCAGAAAAAATTGCCAATGATTGGGGATCACTCTTTGTTGATGCTGGGTATTCTGGCCATATTAACGCAGAATCCGGACACGGACCTTGGCCTGAAGGGCTTATGGTCCTCTCTCACTTTCTTGCAAAAATTTGATCCAAAAGAGGTGATCTTCTTTCTCATCGCTTATGTATCTTCACCTTTGGGTAGACGTGTAATGACAAAAATTATAAAAGTATCATAGCAATATCATTGAGAAATTCTATTAATTAGGATAGTATCATTTATCAATGTTATTAAAAACCTCTCAAGATAAATAGAGAATCATGATGAATCGTCGCCACCGTATCTATGAAGGCAAGGCTAAAATTTTATATGAAGGACCTGAACCAGGGACTTATATTCAATTTTTTAAAGATGATGCAACTGCCTTTAATGCAAAAAAACATGAAATTATCGACGGAAAAGGGGTTTTAAACAACCGAATTTCGGAACATATCTTTAGCCATCTTGGGCGTTTGGGCATCCCAACACATTTTATCAAACGTATAAACATGCGCGAACAGCTTATTAAAGCAGTGGAAATCATTCCGTTGGAAGTTGTTGTTCGCAATGTTGCTGCCGGCTCTCTTGCTAAACGTTTAGGTTTAGAAGAAGGAACCCCGCTTCCGCAATCCATCATTGAGTTCTACTATAAAAATGATTCTCTCGATGATCCCATGGTAACGGAAGAACATATCACAGCTTTTGGGTGGGCTGTCCCACAAGAGATAGAAGATATCATGCAACTTTCAATTCGTATTAATGATTTTCTTTCTGGGCTTTTTGCCGGTGTTAACATCCAATTAATTGATTTTAAAATGGAATTTGGTCGCCTGTGGGAAGATGAAACAATGCGCATTGTTCTTGCTGATGAAATCTCACCTGATTCTGCACGACTATGGGATATGCAAACACAAGAAAAAATGGATAAAGATCGTTTTCGTCGTGATATGGGTGGGCTTATTAATGCCTATCAAGAAGTTGCCAAACGTCTTGGTATTATGAATGAAAACGAACCAACACGACCAAGTGGTCCCGTTCTCGTAAAGTAAAAACAAGGTAAAAAACATCACCTTATATAAATACCCCTCTTCAAAGAAGGGGTTCTTTTAAAAAGCAGGAAGCAAGAAATGAAAGCACGCATTACAGTTACTTTAAGAGAAAGCGTTCTTGATCCACAAGGAGAAGCGATTGCCGGTGCTTTAAAAAGTTTAGCTTTCGAAGGCATTCAATCCATTCGTCAAGGAAAGGTTTTTGATATTGTTCTTGATGATCTACCTTCTGAAACCGCAAAGAAAAAACTTGAACAAATGTGTGAAGAGTTACTCGCAAATACTGTCATTGAAAATTATACAATCGAACTTTTTTAAGTGAAACGCTCATGAAAACTGCCATCATTCAACTTCCTGGATTAAATCGTGATCGAGATATGGTTGCAGCATTACATCATATAACGGGAGTTGAGCCACTAAAAATTTGGCAAACAGAAACAACAATTCCAGATGTAGATATTATTATTATTCCTGGTGGTTTTTCCTATGGCGACTACTTAAGATGTGGTGCTATTGGAGCGCGAACTCCCATCTTAAAAGCCATTCGTGAAAAAGCACAAGAAGGTACGACAATAATAGGTATCTGTAATGGATTTCAAATTTTGTTGGAAGCAGGATTATTACCTGGGACTTTAATGCGTAACGCTTCTTTAAAATTTGTTTGTCGTGAAATCAAACTTGAAGTCGTCAACGCCAAAACAAAATTTTCTCGATATTATTCTAAAGGACAAATTATTCGTTGTCCTGTTGCCCATCATGATGGAAATTATTTTGTTGATAGTGAAACACTAAGGCAAATGGAAGATAATGAACAAATTGTTTTTCGCTATGCAGAAAACACAAACCCGAACGGCTCAATGAAAGATATTGCTGGTATTGTTAATAAAGCTGGTAATATTCTTGGTATGATGCCTCATCCTGAAAACTTTATTGAACCCGCCCACGGAGGTATTGACGGTCGTTTACTTTTTCAAAGTGCTTTAGAGTTAGTAAATGGATGATGCTGAAAAAATACTCGCGCTCCATAATTTTTAAAAAACAAGGATCTATACCATTTCTCGCATCGTAAATCTATGAACAAAGCTTTTCACAAACAACAATGGATATTATTTTTTAAACACATAATTATTTAAGACCATTTTTAGTCTTAAATCCCACCAAACAAACGAACAAAATCTTCAGCTTACTGTCTATAAATATTTTTATTATTAAACAACAGTATTGCTTATAATATAAGCTGCTAGATTAAAAAAATAAAAATGCTAAATTTCGATTAATTGGACGGATAAATACTCATGAAGCCTTGCAATAACATCACTATTACACCAGAGCTCATTGCACAACACGGGCTAAAAGAAGATGAATATGAACGTATCCTGACGTTAATCGGTAGAGAACCAACATTTACTGAACTAGGAATTTTTTCTGCAATGTGGAACGAACATTGTTCCTATAAATCATCTAAAAAATGGCTAAAGACTCTTCCGACAGAAGGAAAATGTGTTATCCAAGGACCTGGTGAAAATGCTGGTGTTGTCGATATTGGCGAAGGGCAATGTGTTGTTTTCAAAATGGAAAGCCATAACCACCCTTCTTATATTGAACCTTATCAAGGTGCAGCAACAGGTGTTGGTGGTATTTTACGTGATGTCTTTACAATGGGAGCCCGTCCTGTTGCTGCTATGAATGCATTGCGATTTGGTGCTCCTGATCACCCAAGAACACGCCATCTTGTTTCTGGTGTTGTTTCTGGAATTGGTGGTTACAGCAATGCTTTTGGCGTTCCAACTGTTGGTGGAGAAGTAAATTTTGATAAGCGTTATAATGGCAATATCCTTGTTAACGCTTTTGTCGCCGGTATTGCAAAGACAGACGCCCTTTTTTATTCTAAAGCGCAAGGTATTGGACTCCCTGTTGTTTATCTTGGTGCAAAAACAGGACGTGATGGTGTCGGTGGAGCAACAATGGCTTCTGCTGAATTTGATGATTCAATCAGTGAAAAACGCCCAACTGTTCAAGTAGGTGATCCTTTTACAGAAAAATGTCTCCTTGAAGCATGTTTAGAGCTCATGGAACTTGGAGCCGTTGTTGCTATTCAAGATATGGGAGCAGCAGGACTCACCTCTTCTGCCGTTGAAATGGGTGCAAAAGGAAATTTAGGGATACAGCTTAATCTCGATACAGTTCCTGTTCGAGAAGAAAATATGACAGCCTATGAAATGATGCTGTCTGAAAGTCAAGAGCGTATGCTCATGGTCCTTAAACCAGAACTAGAAAAGCAAGCAGAAGCAATTTTTCATAAGTGGGGGCTACATTTTTCTATCATTGGGAAAACAACCGATGATTTACGTTTTCGTGTATTTCATCAAGGGGAAGAAGTTGTCAATCTTCCCATCAAAGAGCTTGGTGATGAAGCACCTGTTTATGATCGTCCTTGGAGTGAGCCGGCAAAAAAAACACCCTTGAAAGCAGAAGACGTCAAAAAGGTTGAAAATCTTGGTGATGCCCTTCTATCCTTATTGAATTCTGCTGATCAAAGTTCACGGCGATGGGTTTATGAACAATATGATACCCTTATCCAAGGAAATAGCCTTGTTTGTCCAGGAGGTGATGCAGGCGTTATCCGTGTAGGAAACAACAGCAAACGTGCTCTTTCTTTTTCTTCTGATGTAACACCTCGTTATTGTGAAGCAGACCCTTATGAAGGAGGAAAACAAGCTGTCGCAGAATGCTGGCGAAATATTAGTACGACAGGTGCAACACCACTGGCTGCTACAGATAATCTCAATTTTGGTAACCCTGAAAAACCTGAAATTATGGGACAGCTGGTTTTGGCTATTAAAGGTATAGGAGAAGCTTGTAGAATCCTCGATTTTCCTATCGTTTCAGGCAATGTTTCTCTTTACAACGAAACAAATGGGGAAGCCATTCTTCCAACCCCTACAATTGCTGGTGTAGGCCTTCTTAATGATTGGTCTAAAATGGTAACAATAAGTGGTATGCAAAATGGAGATATTCTTGTTTTAGTAGGAAATTGCGGCTCTCATTTAGGACAATCAATCTATGCACGTAACATTTTAAATATTGATGCAGGTGCCCCCCCCCCTGTAGATTTACAACTTGAAAAAAAACATGGTCAATTTGTTCGAGATGCCATTAATAGCGGTTTTATTCACGCTGCCCATGACCTTTCTGACGGGGGATTGGCGATAGCACTTGCCGAAATGGTGATTAAAGCAGGTAAAGGAATCAAAGTAACGTTAAGCAATAAATCACCCCATCATGCAGAACTTTTTGGAGAAGACCAAGGACGTTATCTTTTAGCCGTCAAACCTCACTCTCTCAATAGTCTTAAAGAGCGTGCACAAATCAATACAGTTACTTTAACAGAGCTAGGTCAAGTTGAGGGGACTTCTCTCAATATAGATGGGATATTAACACTTTCAGTAGACAAACTCACAAAAGCCTATGAAAACTGGTTTCCACAATTTATGGGTGAAGAGTAAAAATTGTTTTTTCTCTTAAGCAACAGCCTTTATAAGAAATGAATACATAGGAGAATAATGATGGCAATGAGTGCCCATGCAATTGAAACGCTTATTCGTGAAGGCATTCCTGATGCTACTGTAACAATTCGTGATCTTGCTGGAGATGGAGAACATTATGCTGCAGAAGTTATTTCTGAAAGTTTTCGTGGTAAAACCCGTGTTCAACAACATAAAATGGTTTATGATGCTCTTAAAGGCAATATGGGAAATGACTTGCACGCTTTAGCACTGCAAACGAGTATTCCCAAATAATTTAAAAATTTCTTCTTGCATTCATTCACTCAATACTATTAGAAATAATATGAGCGTGAATGCACACTTCCAAGAATTTATACTATTGAGGAATAGAGATGACTACTATTCATGATTTTATTGACAACGAAATTAAAACAAATGATGTCATTTTATTCATGAAAGGAACGCCTGACGCTCCACAATGTGGATTTTCTGGGCAGGTCGTTCAAATCCTTGATTATTTAGGGTTAAATTATAAAGGAATTAATATTTTAACTTCTAACGAATTGCGTCAAGGGATAAAAGACTACTCAAATTGGCCAACAATTCCGCAACTCTATATCAAAGGTGAATTTGTTGGCGGCTGTGATATTGTTAAAGAAATGTTTCAAAATAACGAATTGCAAGAACTGCTAAAGGAAAAAGACATTCCTTGCAATAAATCATAGATGTCTCTCATTTTATTTGCTTCTTATAGAATCGTGTTCAGTCGAAACTTTTATTAAAAGGGTGCATATGTCATATTCAGTCGACGAACAAAAGCATAGTGATGCGATTAGAGAAAAAATTGGCTATAAAGAATTTGTTATTCTCATTGCTTCACTCATGGCCATCAATTCTATAGCTGTTGATATTATGTTGCCAGCTATGCCCAACATTTTAAACAGTTTAAATGTTATCAATGAAAACGATCAGCATTATATCATTTCTAGTTATCTTATCAGCTATGGCGTCACACAGATATTTTTTGGTCCCATAAGTGATCGTTATGGGCGCCGTAAGATTATTCTTATTGGTCTTGCTTTGTATTCATTTGCAGCGATTGGTTCTGCCTTTGTATCAAATTTTTCTCTCTTGCTTATTTTGCGTGCCTTACAAGGTATGGGAGGAGCTGCTATGCGCGTGCTCACAGTTTCCATTGTACGTGATCTCTATAGTGGTCGGAAAATGGCAGAAGTGATGTCTATCGTGATGATGGTTTTCCTTATTGCACCAATGATTGGACCAGCAACAGGACAGATCATTTTACTGTTTGGAAACTGGCAATTTATTTTCATATTCATGGCAATGATTGGTTTCGGGTTGATGATTTGGATTCAATTCCGCTTGCCGGAAACTCTTTATGCGCAACGCTCTCTTTCCTTTTCTTCAGTCAAACATAATTTATGGATTGTAATAACCAATCGCACAACACTTTGCTATACACTAGCAACTTCGATTATTTTAGGCTGTATCTTTACTGCCGTTAATACATCACAACAAACGTATGAAGGGATCTATAATCTAGGACTTTGGTTCCCTATTGCCTTTGCAGTTGGTGCTGCATTTCAAGCTCTATCATCTTTCTTTAACTCTCAACTCGTTGGACGCCTTGGAATGCGGCGTATCGCTCACGCGATGCTTTTACTTTTTTGTATCACTTCATGTGTATGGTTTGTTGGCTCTATCTTAACAGATGGTATTCTTCCTTTTGCTTTTTACATGCTGTTATTCTGTATACTGATGTTTGCCTGCGGTGGTATTATGGCAAACTTCAATACACTCGCTCTTGAACCTGTAGGAGAAATAGCTGGGACCGCGTCGTCTATATCTGGTTTTCTGCAAACATCTATTGGCACAGGTCTCAGTTTTTTTATTGCTCAACAATTTAATGAGACGACCATCCCTAATTCGGCAGGATTTTTCTTTCTTAGTCTGATTGCCATACTCCTCGTCTTATGGGCGGAACGTGGACATCTTTTTAGGCAATATCATAGCAATCCTAACGAATAAATATCCCTTACGAAAAATTAATAACATCTCTCTTGAACAATAAGGAGATAAACCTATCAGACAAATAAAACATCTCCAAATAGAACACTCTTGTGTTAAACATTCACATTGTTTGTTTAAGGGTACAGCTCTCAAAATATCAAATCATTTCACGACAGCACCCATAAATGCTGTAATGTTTAAAAAACAGTTTTGATTGATTTAACCTAAACAAGATCAAAATAGAAAAAACCTCACGCTTTAGATTTTTCTTTCAATATAAAAATAATAAATTATCCTTATAAATTAATATCTTACACAATCATAAAACCATAGGGAATTTTCCCATTTATAAAATACATTTAATTAATAAATTTTCCTGATTTTGGAAATCCTTTTGGAACCAAACGCCCGACACCCGCACGCGTTCCCATCCATTCAAAGAGATCGTCCGCCTGGCGGTTAAAGATTCGTTCAGCTGTATCTTGCCAACTTAAGCCTTCTGATAAATTAAAAGTCTTGGCATCAACAACACCACCTTCTTTATAACGCTGTAAACGAACACCTTTACCGCGATTCATTTCTGGTATTTGTTCAATAGAAAAAATAAGCATTTTACGGTTTTCACCGACTACAGCAACATGATCACCATTTACCGGAACACAAAGCTTTACCTTATCAGGAGCTTTCACATTCATCACTTGCTTTCCTTTTCGTGTATTGGCGATCACTTCTGCAGAAGAAACAATAAAACCATTACCGTGAGATGAAACCAAGAGCAATTTTTCCTCGGCGTGATGCACAAAAGCTGTGAGAACATCGTGCTCATCATCCATATCAACTAAAAGACGAATAGGTTCACCATGTCCCCGCCCTCCAGGTAAACTATTTGCACCAATAGCAAAAAACTTTCCACCCGTACTGATCAGCACAATCTTGTCGGTTGTAAATGCTGGAAATGCTAACTTTAAACTGTCTCCTTCTTTAAAAGAAAGCGCTTTATAATCGGTCAAATGTCCCTTCAAAGCACGCATCCACCCCTTTTCAGAAATAACAATAGTAATCGGTTCTTTTTCGATCATTGCTTGTTGAATATCATCAAGATCATGTCTTGGTGCCTCTTCAAACGTCGTACGTCTTTTCCCTAAGAATGTTTCAGGACCAAAAGTGTTTCGAACTTTTTTGATTTCTTCTGAAATTATTTTCCACTGTTTTATAGGAGAAGCTAATAAATTCTGTAGTTTTTCTTTTTCAGCTTTCAAACTTTCAAATTCTTTACGAATTTCAAATTCCTCAAGTTTACGCAAAGAACGCAAGCGCATATTAAGAATAGCTTCAGCTTGATTTTCTGTTAATTCAAACCGATTAATCAGCTTCTTTTTCGGTTCATCCTCTTCACGAATAATCTGAATGACCTCATCGAGATTTAAATAGGCAATAAGATATCCATGAAGAATTTCCAATCGGCTATCAATTTGATCAAGCCGATAATGAGAGCGACGAATAAGCACTTCTTGACGATGTTCAAGCCATTGCTGCAAACTTTCTCGCAAAGAAAGAACATTGGGTATTTTTCCCAAAGACAAAACATTCAGATTAAGGGGAAATCTTACTTCAAAGTCAGTCAATTTAAAAAGAGACTCCATAAGGAGCTCCGGATCAACCGACCGATTTTTAGGAACCAGCACGATTCTGATATCTTCTGCTGATTCATCTTGGATATCCTCAAGCATTGGCAATCGGCGTGCAAGCAATAACTCTGCTGTTTTTTCAATAAGACGTGACTTTTGAATCTGATAGGGAATTTCAGTCACAACAATCACATAAGAACCACGGCTACCAGGTTCCTGATGCCAACGTGAACGCAAGCGAAAGAATCCACGCCCAACACGATAGGATTCCTCAATACTTTTTTTAGGTTCAACTAAAATTCCCCCCGTCGGGAAATCAGGACCAAGAACGAATTGATTTAATTCCTCATCATTTACATCGGGATGCGCAATCAAATGGAGCGCTGCATCACAAAGCTCAGCAACATTATGGGGTGGAATAGATGTTGCCATACCAACAGCAATACCAGAAGAACCATTTGCTAAAAGATTAGGGAAAGCTCCTGGTAAAACAACAGGCTCTTCATCTTCTTCATTATAGGTTAAACGAAAATCAATAGCATTCTCATTAATTCCTTCAAGTAACAATGCAGCCACTTCAGTCATACGTGCTTCCGTATAACGCATGGCAGCAGCATTATCACCATCAATATTACCAAAATTGCCTTGCCCATCAACCAATGGATAACGAACAGCAAAACTTTGAGCCAAGCGCACCAAAGCATCATAAATAGACGCATCCCCATGAGGATGAAATTTTCCCATGACATCACCGACAATCCGCGCACATTTCGCATAAGACTGTCCAGGATTTAGTTTGAGAAGACGCATCGCATGAACAATCCGCCGGTGGACAGGCTTCAATCCATCACGTACATCAGGCAATGCACGGTGTGTAATCGTAGAAAGTGCATAAGCCAAATAACGTTCCTGTAAAGCAGAGCGTAATTCTATTGGTTCAATGTGTTCTTTATCAAAAGGTAAATTCATTTTATCAGACATAGTATTAAAACAACAATTCCCACAATAATAAGAAATTATTTTATAGGATTTATTTAATGAAATCTTCTATGAGTCGACTTTTTTATTAAAAGTCAATTACATAAAAACAAACGCTGCGATTAGAACATGAACAGAAAATTATATCAATTTGAAAAATTTATACATGTCCTTCCCCCCTTGTTCTAAGTAATTTATTGAAAGCTTTGTCAAATCCGATAATAATTTAACTGCTCACAAAGAGTTATTTCATTCTTTTTGGAATGACAAAAGCACCTTTCAAACATCATCTTTTATTATAAAGATAAATTGTATAACAACCCCATTCAGTTTTTCCATGAAAAACTAAAAAAATATTCAAAGCTTATAAAATTTAAACTTTTCAGAGTAAGTCCATAGAATAGAAAACCGCATTATTCTCATAAAAACGAAGAAACACAATTCTCTGCTACAACATTGTAAAAACTTCAATAAAAAATAAATAATATATTGTCGTATAAAGATAATTCATTTTTTTTCAACTAAAATGAGACTTCCAAATATTACAGAATTCTCTCATTTCTAATGTATTCATGATAAAACAATCACAATCATTTCCTCACCTATCACAAAGGAAACAGCCACTATAAAAACAAGGAATAAAAATGCCTCGTAAAGAATCAACACAATGGCGTTTTTGTCTATCTAAATTTCACAAACAGCATACACACACATGATGCTCTTGAGAGGCATCAAAACTTCACTCTACGTAGAAAAGATGAAAACAATCCATAATCAATTTTATGAGCTATTTTTGTGAGTAGGAGCCATACGGATTCCTAAATCACGTAATTGTGTAGGAGAAACATCAGACGGAGCACTCATCAAAAGATCAAGTGCCTGTTGATTCATAGGAAATAAAGCAACTTCACGCAAATTTTTAACACCCTGCAACAGCATAATGATGCGGTCAATTCCCGCAGCCATGCCACCATGTGGCGGAGCCCCATAATGGAATGCACGATAAAGACCACCGAAACGATCTTTCACAACTTCCTTAGAAAGTCCTACAAGTTCAAAAACTTTAAGCATCATTTCTGGTAAGTGATTACGAATTCCACCTGATGCAATTTCATAACCATTGCAAACAAGATCATATTGAAAAGCTTTAAGAGTAAGAGGATCTTGGGTCTCAAGAGCATTTTCTCCCCCTTGAGGCATGGAAAAAGGATTATGTCCAAAATCAATCTTTTTTTCATCTTCATTCCATTCAAAAAATGGAAAATCAACAATCCACGCCAAAGAGAAACTCTCTCTATCGAGAAGATCTAATTCTTCCCCTACCCGTGTACGGGCTGCTCCAGCAAAAGATGCGAATTTTTTTGGATCTCCAGCCACAAAAAAACAAGCATCACCACTTTCAAGTCCAAGCTGTATACGGATTGCTTCAGTCCTCTGTTCACCAATATTTTTGGCGATAGGCCCTGCTCCTTCCAATTTTCCTTCTTCTTCACGCCAAAAAATATAACCGAGCCCTGGTTGCCCCTCGCCTTGTGCCCATACATTCATACGATCACAAAAAGCACGACTTCCACCCGTTTTAGCTGGAATAGCCCACACTTGTGCATTCTCATCATTCGCTAAAATTTGAGCAAAGACTTTGAAACCAGAATTATAAAAATGCTGAGAAACATCTTCCATAATGATCGGATTACGTAGATCAGGCTTATCAGAACCATATTTTCGCATTGCTTCATCATAGGAAATGCGAGGAAAGCTTTGTGTCACAGTTTTTCCATCTGCAAATTCTTCAAAAATAGAACGCATAATAGGTTCCATAGTTGCTAAAACATCTTCTTGCTCAACAAAACTCATTTCAACATCTAATTGATAAAATTCACCAGGAAGACGGTCGGCCCTTGGATCTTCATCTCTAAAACATGGAGCAATCTGAAAATAACGATCAAAACCTGACATCATCAACAATTGTTTATATTGCTGTGGTGCTTGCGGTAGCGCATAAAATTTTCCTTGATGAACACGACTTGGGACCAAAAAATCACGTGCTCCTTCCGGTGATGAAGCTGTCAAAAGTGGCGTCGTAAATTCCGTAAAACCATTATTTTGCATAGCCCGTCTCATAGCCGCAATAATTTCAGTCCGACGCATGATATTTTTGTGCATAGTCTCCCGACGCAAATCAAGAAAACGATATTTTAATCGAATATCTTCTGGATAATCAGGCTCACCAAAAACCGGTAAAGGAAGTTCATCAGATTTTGAAAGAATTTCTACCTCTTGTGCAAAAATTTCAATCTCACCTGTTGGAAGCGTTGCATTAATAACCTCATCGGAACGTGCACATACCTCTCCATCCACACGAATAACCCATTCAGAACGCACTTTTTCAATAACTTTAAAAGCCAGCGAAGCAGGGTCAGCAACAATTTGTGTGATTCCAAAATGATCACGTAAATCCACAAAAAGAATTCCGCCATGATCACGAACACGATGAACCCATCCCGAAAGACGGACTTGTGCTCCTACATCACATTTACGAAGAGCCGCACAATGATGACTGCGATAACGGTGCATATTTTTTGCCTTTGATTATAATATTCATATGCGCTACAAACTCTTTTTAATAACCATTTGTCAAGATATGAGAATAAAAACTCAAAAATAAAGTCAATAAAGGACAAATTTAATTTATCGAATTATAATAAAATGATGAATCTTATTACACAAACAACCGATCTTGAAATTGCACTTAACGCTCTACATACCTCTGATTTTGTAACAGTCGATACTGAGTTTATCCGCGAAACAACTTTTTGGCCTCAACTGTGTTTAATCCAGCTCGCATCACCAGATATCACAGTTTTGATTGATCCCATAGCACCGGATATTGATTTACAACCTTTTTTTGACCTTATGATCGATAAAAAAGTTGTAAAAGTTTTTCATGCTGCGCGCCAAGATATTGAAACAATTTATCATCTTGGAGGTGTTATTCCTTCCCCTCTCTTTGATACGCAAATAGCAGGATCAATTTGTGGATTTGGTGATTCTATCTCCTATGATCAAATTGTACAACGCTGCACGGGGCATCATCTTGATAAATCCTCCCGCTTTACAGACTGGAGTTACCGCCCTTTGTCTGAAAAACAACTGCTCTATGCACTTGCCGATGTAACCTACTTAAGAGACGTTTACCTATTATTGAAAAAAAGGTTAGAAAAAAATCAACGTGCTCACTGGATGGACGATGAAATAACAATCCTTTTAAATCCTAAGACCTATGATATGCCAGAAGATGAAGCATGGAAAAAGGTGAAAGGAAAAATTAAAAAGCCACGTGAACTTGCTGTATTACAAAAGATAGCAGCTTGGCGGGAACGTGAAGCACGAAAATACAATATGCCACGTCGTCATATCATAAAAGATGAATGTCTTATAGAAATAGCAACCCAACAACCAAAAGATGAATCTGCATTAAAGCGGTTGCGCAGTCTTAATAAGAACTGGGATAAACTCTCAATTGCTCAATCATTAATCAAAGCTGTCCATGAAGGCTTAGAGGTGGATCTTTCTACTTTACCCCCCATTCCTAAACATAATCCACTCAATGATACGACAGCCGCTGTTATCGATCTACTCAAAGTGTTATTAAAAATTGTTGCAAATGAAAACAGCATTGCCCCTAAAATTATTGCAACATCTAATGATTTAGAAAAAATTGCCAATGGAGGAATAAAGAAAAATATTCCCGCTATGAATGGCTGGCGCTATGAAATATTTGGTCAAAAAGCCGAACAACTGCTAAAGGGACAGATAGGGTTTTACTTTAACGATGGAAAAATAAGCACAAAACAGCTTTAATTTACATTTTCATTTTGAAAAATCCATTACGCTACTCATTATCTACATCAATTGGTATGCCCTATAGACCAACGCAAACAGGATAAATAAAGCCTACTTCTGACAAAGTTAAAAATTAAATAGTGAACCCTTATTAAAAATGACAGCTAAATCTTTACCCAGTCAATCAAATAGCAATCCTATTAAAAATAATCTAAAAAAACAGACAGCTCCTTATTTAAAAGTTTTGAAAAGAAAAAGTTCTGATAATAAAAGCGCACTCATTACAAAAATAGCAGCCTAGCAATAGGAACAAACAAAGATATAATATCTTACGTCCCCATATCGTATTAAAAAACTACCGAGATTGCAATATAACAATCAAAAACCAGCCAGCATAACAACTAAAACACCTAACAAAGACAACATACTGATTTATAAAGATAATCTAGCGTTATTTATATTAAATTAGACCCCCGAATATCATAAGATTCTCTCATTCCATCTCAATAAGACTCATAAAGTTTTACATAAGAAATTATATGATAAAGCGCTGTTTTTTATAGATTAAACGCCTTTCAAAAAATCATGGTTAATAAATAGTTATGATTTATTTCTATTTTTTATAGTGAAAGGATTTTATAATGACTGAAATGATATTCTTTTGACAGACCGTGAAAGTGCAAAACTGCTTCATATGAGTATTTCAACATTCCGGTGTCATGTAACCAATGGATCTCTCCCAAAACCTTTAAAAGTTTGTTTTTTTATCGCGTTGGTTACAATCGAATCTTATCAATATAATCGAGCAAGCTAAACAGAAACGTTATAACGACGCAGCATAAAAAGAAAACCTTTTCAGGTAAAAATGGACAAGGCTTTCATTTTCACATGAAGCTTATGAAGTGAAAAATCCATCTTGTGACGCAAATAACAGAATAAAAAATTATGTTTTATTTTATGAATGCTCAGAGCATTACCAATGCCTTGCGTGGTGTCTGGTATGAAAGTTATGGAACAAGTCCTATTGTCCAGCTCATGATGATAGGTTAGCTAGTTTATCCCTCGTCAATAGCCCTATTATAAGACATAAAACACGAATAAATTAGGAAAAAAATCAAAAAATTTCAAAAGCGAGAGGTTGTTTTATTATTTTTGATAACGTCTGTAATCGTCCAAGAGGACGTTCTCCTAATAACCCAGCGTAATTCTTTGGGATCTGCAGGATAATATGATCTGCTTTTTTATGCCACAATAAATGAGGTAAAATTCCTGCAACAGAAGCACTAAAAAGATGAGCAATACGCATAGTTTCGCCAAGAATACGTGCTTTCTCAATTATATTTTGAGTTGCTAATTGAAAAATGGGAAGAGATTCTTTATCAACCAATAAACTCGTATTGCGAAAAAAAACAGCAAGCGCCGCATAAAGGCGCCCTTCATGGGAAATTCCTGGATAAGATCCTAAAGCTATTTGATTTGCTGCTTCATTACCTCTATAATCTGGATGTATACGCCAACCAATATCCGCAAGAAGACAAGCAGCTTGACGATAACGACATTCATTTTCAGTTTCTGAAATTCCAAAAACTTCAAAAGCATTCGTCGTAAAATCAATGAGTTCTTCTGCTTGTTTTGGTGAACGTGCCCGTAAAATGGCCATTTCTGTGCATGCTGCAATGAGAGGATCTGACAGCTGAATCGCCTGCGGCAATCGTGAATAAAGAAAACCTTCACGAACTCCAGCACCTGAAAAAATTATCTTTTCAAACTGCATACACTGAATGAGTTCAATAAGAACTATTGCCCCATAAGATAAAAGTTTCCGACGATTCTGAGAAATCGCTGCAATCCCTCTCAAATCATCAATATTGCCACGTGCTACAAGACGTAAAAAGTTCTCCATTTCAACGGCTTCAACTTCATAGCCATGCATAACAGGGAGCCGATAGTGTTTCATTGCCATATGGAGTTTTGCCAAATTACGCCATGTCCCCCCTACTGCATAAAAATAACGTGCTGTACCTTTACGAGTACGAACAACAGACGATTTATAAAATTGCTCATGTACAATTTTTGTAGCTACAGCACTATCATTATTTGACATATACTGTAACCTTAAACCACCCAATGGGAGAGTTATCCCTTCACCAACATCAGAATGATCAATATCAATCAGCTCAAGACTTCCACCACCAAGATCTCCAGAAATACCTTTTGGTTGATAAAAAGTAGAAACAACTCCATATGCTGAATACATAGCTTCTTCACTTCCTGAAAGAAGATATATTTTATTTTGCAAAATATCTTCAGCATGCTGAATAAATGCTACGCCATTCTTTGCATCTCGTGCTGCTGCTGTTGCTAAAGTATAGACCTCATCTGCCCCAATCTGTCGACAAAGCGTACGAAACCGTTTCAGTGTTTGCAATGCCATTTTCATCGATTGTTCTTCTAAAAATCCCGTTTTTGCCACACCATGACCGAGACCACAAAGAATCTTTTCATTAAATAAAACTGTTGGTGAGCGAACAAGCCCCTCATAAATAACCAACCGAACAGAATTTGAGCCAATGTCAATAACAGCAACAGGCTTACACCCTTTTAACCGACCTTGAGCATCTCTATATGTCATTGGATTTTAGTCTTTATGTATTTCGGCTTGTTGCCGATGCAACGCAACCAAGCGCGAAACAGAAGACTCAAAAGACTCATTTTCCCCTGCAAAACTTGTACTGGCCATAAAATACTCCTGCGCATTAAATAGACTTTCACCTATCTGTGGCGTAATACGTTTTGATGTTCCATCCTTAAGTATATCAAAGCTTTGTTGATTATCAATGATATTAGCCAACATAATCTGTAAAAGAATTTTTTGACGCACTATTTTATTAAAAACTGGAACCAATATTTCAATACGATAGTCCAGATTACGAGGCATCATATCAGCAGAGCCTAAGTAAACGAGTGCATTTTCATTAGGCAAATCTTGACCATTCCCAAAACAAAAAATGCGACTATGTTCAAGAAAACGCCCGACAATTGATTTTACACGAATATTATCCGAAATTCCTAGAATACGAGGACGTAAACAACATATCCCCCGCACAACCAAATCAATTCGCACCCCTGCTTGACTGGCACGATATAAAGCATCAATAATTTCAGGATCAACCAATGCATTAACTTTC
The DNA here is from genome assembly GCF_042193775.1 of Bartonella sp. OD88NMGDW. Lineage (NCBI taxonomy): Bacteria > Pseudomonadati > Pseudomonadota > Alphaproteobacteria > Hyphomicrobiales > Bartonellaceae > Bartonella > Bartonella sp. OD88NMGDW. Next base: position 29,329 of record NZ_JBHIMA010000009.1, read on the forward strand.
ATCCAAATAGCAGCAAACCTTCCCTGTTGTGCATGAACAATTTCTCCCTCAATATGCTCTAAGATACGACCACGCAATGTTAAGGGTGAAAAAGCAATCTTCATTGTTTCATTTGGACGCTCATATTGCGCAATATAATTGAACAATAACGCAACATCATGAGCGATATCATCATCCGTGGAAAAAAAAGAAAGATCGGTATAAGTTTTAGCGTTAATGGGATGATAATTTCCTGTTCCAAGATGAACATAAGAGCAAAGACGTTTTCCCTCACGTCTCACAACCAATGACATCTTAGCATGAGTTTTTAATGCAATAAAACCAAAAATAACTTGAACCCCAGCACATTCAAGATCCCGCGCCCAACGAATATTTGCTTCCTCATCAAAACGTGCTTTAAGTTCTACCAAAGCAGTCACAGACTTTCCCTGTTCAGCTGCTTCAATCAAAGCGCTAACAATTGGGCTATCATTTGATGTACGATAAAGTGTTTGTTTGATTTCCACAACATCAGGATCGCAAGCAGCTTGACGTAAAAATTGGACAACAACATCAAATGTCTCATAGGGGTGATGAATCACAATATCATTTTCACGAATAGCCGCAAAACAATCCCCTTTATGTTCACGAATACATTCTGGAACACGAGAAATATAAGGAATAAATTTGAGATCATCACGAGGAATAGAAACAATTTCTGATACCGTATTAAGCGCTAAAAATCCATCAAGAACATTAATACAATTATCAGGGACAGCGAGACTATTCGCTATAAATTGGCGTAAACTCTCTGGCATTCTTGCGTCAAACTCAACTCGAATAACCTGCCCACGGCGCCGCCTTTTGAGAGCAGTTTCAAAAAAATGAACAAGATCCTCAGCTTCTTCTTCTACCTCAATATCACTATCTCGGATTACTCTAAATATACCAATTCCTGTAACCTCATAGTTAGGAAATACATGTTTAATAAAAAGGCAAATAACATCTTCAGATGCAATAAAACGAAAATGATTACCCTCTTGAGGAAGAAGAATAAAACGCCTCAAAAGCATTGAAATAGACAACAACACTATGTGAGAGTTCTGATCAGTTTCTCCAGACAATTGAAGCGCAATAGAAAGGCCTAAATTAGGAATAAATGGAAAAGGATGAGTAGAATCAACAGGCAAAGGTTTTAAAACAGGAAAAATTGTCTCAAGAAAATATTTTTCAAGCCATGATTTTTCAATTTCTGAAAGATCATCAGAACAAATAATTTCAATATCATTCTTTTTTAATTCATCACGTAAAATATTCAATTCTCGTAGTTGGTGAGCCTGCAGCTTTGAAATCTCAGCTAATACAATATCAAGTTGTTCCTGTGGAGTGTGCCCATCTGCACTGCACGCTGTAACGCGAGCACGAATTTGAGCTGCTAGTCCTGCAACACGAACCATAAAAAACTCATCAAGATTTGCAGCTGAAATAGAAAGAAATTGTAGACGTTCTAATAAAGGATGTCTCGCATTAGCCGCTTCCATCAAAACACGATTATTAAATTGTAGCCATGAAAACTCTCGATTAATAAACCGTACCGGATTTTTCATTGTTATATTCGATATAGAAATTTTATCTACCACCCTCTGTTCCATATATCCTAAATAATTTTCTTTTATATTTTCTAAAATCCTTGACGAAATATCTCACATAACATTTGATAACATGTTATCATCATAATAATATATCAATGCCTAACTTTCCTTATCATTTTTCCATTTAATATTTAAAAATACTTGGAACTATCTTCTATGCGCAAAGCACTAAAAGTAAGACAATTATTATAATATAGCATAAAATAGGAGAAATTTGTCTTAAAAAGCAGCTTGCATTATCATAAGCTTTATTACAAACTCACGCCTATAAAATAGAAGAGCCCAATCATAGCTGATGAGACAATTTATTCTGGAGTTTGTACCCCATGGCTGATCACAATATTCCTCATTTCCAAAATGACCTTGGATATAAAACAATCGAAATTGGTGTGAAAGAATTTATGTGTGTAGGCGCTACACAACCATTCGATCATCCTCATATCTTTATCGACATGGGAGCAGCAGATGAGAAAATTTGCCCTTACTGCTCAACCCTTTATCGTTATGTTCCCTCGCTATCATACGATCAAACAAACCCAACAGGATGCTTATATCATCCAGAAAAGCTATTATAATCGCGTTTTTTGGCTTTCTTAATAACCACTCTTTTAATTCTGCTTTAATATGAAATCGTTTGTGGAACAATCACCCATCATTGTTGGAGGAGGAATTGCTGGTTTAAGCACCGCTTTAGCACTCGCTCATAAAGGAATTGCAAGCACCATTATCGAAAAGTATAAGCAACTTGAAACGATAGGCGCTGGTATTCAACTGACACCAAATGCAACATCTATTCTTGCTCGCTGGGAACTTCTTAATAAACTCGCTGAAGTCGCGACAATCCCACATTTTCTTGAGTTAAAAAATGGACTATCTTTAAAAATACATCTACGGGCTCATCTTATTAATCTAACAGAAAAATATTGGAAAGCCCCTTATATGACGATTCACCGCGCGGCTTTACAAAAAATTTTATATAATGCAGTGATTGAAAATCCTTTGATCAAATACAAAGCAGGCGAAACGATTGTATCTTCTACCCAATCTGCAAGCAACATTAAAATCACAACAATAAAAACAGATACGGCAACAGAACAGCTTCATTCAACGCCCCTCCTGATCGGATGTGATGGCGTTTGGTCAACATTACGGCAACAATCTCCTTTTCATGAAAGAGCAAATTTTAGTGGCTTTATTGCTTGGCGTGCAACAACAACATTTGATAATCTTCCTCAAAACTTTCGTTCTTCATTGCAAAATATGAAGACAATTACGGCTTGGATGGGACCAAAAAATCATCTTGTTGTCTATCCCATTCAATCGTCAGAAAAAATTTTTAATTTTGTCGCCATCACAAATGGAGAAAATTCAAAAGAAGGATGGGCTCATAAAGGAGATAAAGAAAAACTCAAATCTCTTTTTAGAGATTGGAATTCAAAAATCTTACAAATCTTTGATCATATTGATGAATGGAGCTATTGGCCACTCTTTCAAATGAAACAAAATCGTTTTATCGGTTTAGAGAGACAAGTATTTGTTGGCGATTGCGCACATGCTGCCTTACCTTTTGCAGCACAAGGTGCCGCTATGGCAATCGAAGATGCTGCCACATTAGCAGAAGCACTTTCATTGCAAGATTTTTCATTAACGAAAGCACTTTCGCTTTACGAAACAACACGCACCCCCCGTATTGCAGCAGTAAAAAAACGCGGAGATTTCAATAGATTAGCCTATCACGCAACCGGTCCCATAGCAATTGCACGCAATCTCATGATGAAAATTCGTACACCAGAGAGCATTATGTCAGATCTCAATTGGCTTTACATGTATGATGCAATGAATTCCATAAAAAATAATGATAAAAACTTATAAAATTTTTCCAGTACTTTGAATATTACGAAAGAACGAGATTTTTTGACTCTATGACACTAAAACCCATCATAATTTACTCAAATAAAAGCAAAATTTTTCGAAACCTACAATCCGACTTTAAAAGCTCAATTTTTAGCTCTCCTAAAAGCAAAAACACCACTCAAAATCAGCTCCCATCTTTAATCTTTCTTTAACTCAGTTCTACATCAACAACACCCTGAATTAATTTCATCGCATTTGCGACATGTGAATTTACCTTATATCGCTTAGGAAGCGCAATTTCGACTTCTCGCAATCCATCCTCTTGAATTAAAATAAGCCCAACCTCTCCATTTCCCCCAAGATTTAAATTTTGTTCAATTTGTGGAAGCATATCAACTGTTTTTATAAAAAGACGCATCATTTTATGCTGTTGTAATGATTCATTTTCCAAAGACTGAATTGTTTCAATTCGCAAACTAACTCCTTCAGAACGATTTTCTGCGCTTACCGTAATAATAAAAGATTTTCCGGGTTCTAGCATCTCTTCATAATCCGATAGTGCCTCAGAAAAGAGAACTGCTTCATATTGTCCACTTGTATCAGAAAAATGAATAATTCCCATTTTTTTACCAGATTTTGTTTTACGCACGTTTTTTGCCACAACAGTTCCAGCAAGCCGTGCAGCCGTTGCTCCCCCTTTAACGGCATTGGCAAAATTACCCCAAGTCTGAATACGTTTTTTGTCCAGAATAGCTTGATACTCCTCCAAAGGATGCGCAGAAAAGTAAAAACCTATAGCTTGAAATTCTCGATAAAGTTTCTCAGCCGGCAACCAAGGGGTTGTTTGCGATAAAATCAATGGTTCTTTTAATCCGCCTGCCATTCCAAATATATCAACCTGCCCGCTAGAATTGTCATCGAGAATACGAAGTGCACGCGCATGAAGGGTTCCAAGATTGGCTAATAAAACCTCACGTGCAATGTTAAAACAATCAAAAGCACCAGCACAAACTAAACTTTCCATCGCACGCTTATTAACAATACGAGGATCAATACGCGCACAAAAATCTTCCAAATCCTTAAAAATCTTATTCCCACGACAAGTAACAATATGATCCACAACAGTTTCTCCCACACCTTTAATGGCAGCAAGAGAATAATAAATACAGTTATCACCAACCTCAAAAACACGATGAGATGTTTGTATAGAAGGTGCAATAACTTCAATACCCAACCTTAATGCTTCACGCCGAAAATCATTGAGCTTATCTGTATTCGTCATATCATACGTCATTGAAGCAGCTAAAAACTCAACGGGATAGTTTGCTTTCATATAAGCTGTTTGGTAAGAAACAATTGCATAAGCAGCAGCGTGCGATTTATTAAAACCATAATCGGCAAATTTTGCTAAAAGATCAAAGATAATATCAGCTTGATCTTTATCCACACCACCTGCAACAGCTCCATTAACAAAACGCGTACGCTGTTTTTGCATTTCAGCATGAATTTTTTTTCCCATAGCACGACGTAATAAATCAGCTTCTCCAAGCGAATAGCCAGCAAGCACCTGAGCAATCTGCATCACCTGTTCTTGATAGACAATAACACCTTGTGTTTCTTTGATCAGATGGTCTATTTTAGGATGAATAGAAGCAATTTCCTCTTCCCCATGTTTGCGTGCATTATAGGTTGGAATATTCTCCATTGGACCTGGACGATAAAGTGCGACCAGCGCAATAATATCTTCAATACGGTCTGGCTTCATTCCAATCAACGCCTTGCGCATACCAGAACTTTCCACCTGAAACACACCAACCGTTTCACCACGTGCCATCATAGCGTAGGTTGTTTCATCATTCAGAGGAATATTTGATAAATCTATTTTAATCCCCTTTCTGGCAACAAAATCGACTGCCATTTTCAAAACAGTAAGCGTTTTTAATCCAAGAAAATCAAATTTTACCAGCCCCGCCTGTTCAACATATTTCATGTTAAATTGTGTAACAGGCATATCAGAACGAGGATCACGATACATCGGGACAAGCTCCCAAAGCGGACGATCTCCGATAACAATCCCAGCAGCATGAGTTGAAGCATGACGATAAAGTCCCTCCAACTGAAGTGCTATATCTAATGCGCGTCCAACAACGGGATCTTTTTTCTTTTCCTCTTCAAATTTAGGTTCATCCTTAATAGCATCAGCCAATTCTACCTGACTTCCTGGCGTAGCAGGAATTAATTTTGTAAGATAATCCACCTGACGATAAGGAACTTCTAAAACACGCCCCACATCACGCAAAACCGCACGTGCCTGTAACTTACCAAAGGTAATAATTTGAGCAACTTGATCACGTCCATATTTTTTTTGAACATATTGAATAACTTCTTCGCGCCGCTCTTGACAAAAATCGATATCAAAATCTGGCATCGAAACACGATCTGGGTTGAGAAAACGTTCAAAGAGAAGAGAAAAACGCAATGGATCAACATCAGTTATCGTCAATGCATAAGCAACAAGTGAACCAGCACCAGAACCCCGTCCTGGTCCAACGGGAATATCATGAACCTTTGCCCATTTTATGAAATCTGAAACGATAAGAAAATATCCCGAAAATTGCATACGCGTAATAACTGAAATTTCATAATCAAGCCGCTGCTCATAATCTGCAATCGTATACCCTTCAGCCAATCCAATTGTTTCAAGCCGCATCTTCAAACCAGCTTTAGCCTGATTTAACAACTCACTATCTTCTACTTCTAAAGTAGCTTCTGAATTAGCAGATTGTTCTATAAAACGAGGCAATATCGGTTTTCGAAGAGGTGTGGCAATATGGCAACGCAATGCAATTTCAACACTATTTTCTAAAGCTTCTGGAAGATCCGAAAACAGTGTAACCATTTCATCTTGTGACTTCAAATAATGATCTGGCGTCACACGTTTGCGATCTGGATTAGAGACTATTTGCCCTTCTGAAACAGCCATCAGCGCATCATGCGCTTCATACCCTTCTCTCTTCAGAAAAAAGGCTTCATTTGTCGCAACAAGAGGAATTTCATGCGCATAAGCCAATTCAATAAGATCAGCCTCTACTCTCCGATCATAAGAGCCATGCCGTTGTAATTCCACATAAAGACGATCAGCAAAAGATTTTTTCAAATAAATCAAGCGCTCAACAGCATGTTCTTTTTTCTCTTCCGCCAAAGAAAGATTAATAGGTCCTCCCTTACCTCCCGTTAAAGCAATTATTCCTTCACTGTGTGCCGACAACCAATTAGCTTTAATATGAGGAGGATCAGTATCACATTTATCAAGATAAGCACGGCTGACAAGACGAACCAAATGAGCATAACCGGTTTCGCTAGCAGCCAAAAGAACAATAGAGCAAAAATTAGCAGAATTACGCCATTTAGCCAAACCTGAATGATCATTTTCATCACAAAAATCAACAGTAAGCTGACAACCAATAATAGGTTGGACCCCATGAGAAAGACAATGCTGTGAAAATTCCAAAGCACCAAATAAATTATTGGTATCGGTAATAGCAACCGCTGGTGCATGATCTGAAATCGCCTGTTGAATAATTTGAGGGATTTTTAAAGCCCCTTCGAGTAAAGAATAAGCTGAATGCACTCTCAAATGAATAAAGCGAGGAAGAGAATTTTTGTTCTCTTGCGTTTTATTTTTATTTTTTACCACTCTCACAATTTCCCACTACAAAATAAATGCCAAACAGCACCCCTTATAAAAGAAAAAAACTCCTGTTTATCATAACTTTAAAGCTATAAGTTCATCATCCTACATAGGAGCAATATCCCAATTTTATTAATATTTATAAGAGAGTTCTATCAAGAAAATGCTTCTATTCACAGCAAATAAACAGCTAAAATAAAAAGAAAAATAATACACCTCATCTAAGCACTTTAATTTTTACACCCTTTTATTGTATTTATCTTTAAATATTAATTTTTCTTCCTAAAATTCAATGTGTAAATAATATGTAAATAAAGCAACCTCCTCTTTATGACTTTATCCCCAAAAAGCTCTTCTAAAGGTCTAGAAAAAACAAAAAGAGCAGGTTAAATTTGCTCATGCCTCCAAATCTTCTTACCCCTCTTTTTAATTCTATTCGAACTCTTTCTGGTATTACACCTAAAACCTATGGTTTACTGACCAAACTCTTAAATGTTAATCCTACACAACGCGAAGCAACCCTTATTGATCTTCTTCAATTAATGCCCCATTCCGTCATAGACCGCAGAATGCGTCCCAGCATCGCTTGTGTAAAAGAAGGAGACACTGTTACGCTCGAAATTATCATCGATCAACATCAACCACCGCCCCGTGGTCATAACAAAATCCCCTATCGTGTTATTGCCCATGATCAAACAGGAAAAATAAATTTAGTCTTTTTTCACGCTCAGCCTCTTTGGCTAAAAAAACAACTCCCTGAAGGAAAAAAAGTTACTGTATCAGGAAAAGTTGAATGGTTTAATGGGCAATTTTCAATGGCGCATCCCGACTATATTGCGCCAAGCGAACAATCAAATCAGATTCCTCTCATCGAACCTGTCTATCCCTCTACTGCAGGATTAGCTGCAAAAACACTAAGACGGACTATACAAAACGCTCTTGATTTTATTCCTCTCCTCCCAGAATGGATAGATGAAAATGTGAAAAAGCAGCAAAATTTTTCTTCTTTTTCTGTTGCTTTACGCCGTATCCATGCGCCCATTAACCCCAACGATCTATCCCTAGAAAGTACAGCACGCAAACGTCTTGCCTATGATGAATTGCTCGCTTGTCAATTGGCGCTAGGACTCGTGCGTTTAAAAACCAAATCTCTTGTAGGCACTTCTCGACCAGCAACAGGAATTTATACTAAAAAATTGCTTAATGTCCTCCCCTTTCAACTCACAACCGAACAAAAAAAAGCAGTAGAAGATATCGCAAATGATCTTGCTTCACCAGAACCGATGCTAAGACTACTCCAAGGTGATGTAGGCGCAGGAAAAACTGTTGTTGCATTGATGGCAATGGCACAAATTGCTGAAAATTCAGGACAATCAGCTTTAATGGCGCCAACCGAAGTACTTGCCAGGCAACATTTTGCCACCATCGCTCCTCTTGCCGAAAAGATCGGATTACAAACAACTCTTTTAACAGGGCGAGAAAAAGGAAAATTGCGGACAAATATCTTGAATGATATTCTATCAGGTCAAGTTTCTATTATCATCGGAACCCATGCTCTCATACAAAACAGCATTACTTATAACAATCTTGCCTTAACCATTATCGATGAACAACACCGTTTTGGTGTCCATCAACGTATCGCTCTTACAGAAAAAGGCAATAAACCTGATATGCTGGTTATGACCGCCACGCCCATTCCGCGCACACTTGTCTTAACAGCTTTTGGTGATATGGATGTATCTAAAATTACAGAAAAACCAATGGGACGACAACCCATTACAACAGCAATGCTTTCTTTGAAACGTCTTCATGAGCTTATAGAGCGAATCGCAATTGCATTAGAAAAAGGAGAAAAGCTCTATTGGATTTGTCCTTTAGTGGAGGAATCGACAGCTCTTGATCTCACTTCAATTGAAAACCGCTTTGCATTTCTCCATGAACGCTTTGGTGCACACGTTGGTATGATCCACGGAAAAATGTCTACAGCAGAAAAAGAAGCCGCTATGGCATCTTTTAAATGTGGAAATACACGTATTTTAGTTGCAACTACTGTTATTGAAGTGGGAGTAGATATTCCAGATGCTTCGATCATTATCATCGAACACGCCGAACATTTTGGCCTTTCACAACTGCACCAATTGCGTGGACGTGTAGGACGAGGCGATAAAAAATCTTCCTGCATTTTGCTCTATAAAGATCCACTGACTAAAACAGCAGCAACACGCCTTAATATTATACGCAATACAGAAGATGGTTTTGAAATCGCTGAAGAAGATTGGCGTCTGCGAGGCGAAGGAGAGCTTTTAGGTACAAAACAATCCGGAGTCCCTGAATTTCATATAGCAAACCTTGCTGTTCATAGTGATCTTTTGTCAATGGCAAGAAAAGATGCTCGTTTATTTTTACAACGCGATCCTCATCTTTCTTCTCAGCAAGGACAAGCTTTACGGTTGCTGCTTTATCTTTTCGGACACGATGATGCTACACGCCTCTTGCGAGCAGGATAATAAAGACCCTCTAATAAAAATTAAAATACCTCTCTGTTCAAATACGGTTTTCTCTCTTAGAATAACCCATAAACAATCTATGCAATCCCTTACCATCTTTATGCTTCATGAAAGAGTAACAACCCAACAACAGCATCTTTTCTTTCAATCTAAATTATTCTTGCATTAAAACAGTAGAAGAAATATTGCGCATTTTTCTATCATTATATTCACATAGCTGATCTATTTTTTGACAGGTAAGAAAATATTTTTTGTTTTATCGTAAAGAATTTAGAAAGAAAAATCCCGTCTCCGGTATTCTCGTTCAACAGAGAAAAGTGGAAAAAATAAGCTATCATTATCAATCAGTTTCTTACACTTGATTATTCTTCCAAAGATTCAGAAATATACTTTTATTCAACCGTGACTGATTTTGCCAAATTACGGGGTTGATCGACATCTGTTCCTAATAAAACAGCCGTATGATAAGCGATTAACTGAACAGGGAGTGCATAAATAATAGGAGAAATAAATTCTGGAACTTCTGGCAAAGTGATCGTTGATAAAGTCTTAAGACAAGCTACTTCTGCTCCCCTTTTATCGGTTATTAAAATAATACGACCATTACGCGCTACCACTTCTTGCATATTAGAAAAAGTTTTTTCAAACCACCGATCATAAGGTGCAACAACAATAACAGGTATTGTCTCATCCACCAAAGCAATTGGTCCATGCTTCAACTCACCCGCCGCATAACCTTCAGCATGAATATAAGAAAGCTCTTTCAGTTTAAGGGCTCCCTCCAAAGCAATCGGATAAGAAGTCCCACGTCCCAGATAAAGAACACTTTTTGCATTCACTAAATCACGACAAATACATTCAATTTTGCTCTCTAATTTTAAGACCTCATTTAAAATACGTGGAACTTCTGCCAATTGTTGAACCAATTGCTGTTCCATTTGAACAGAGAGATAGCCACGTTGTTTAGCAGCACTAAGTGCTAGTGAAGCAAGCGTTGCCAATTGACAGGTAAAAGCTTTTGTTGACGCAACACCAATTTCCGGTCCGGCAAGTGTTGGGAGAATAAAATCAGCCTCCCTTGCCATTGTTGATTGCTCTACATTCACAATTGTTGCTGTTTTTACACCCCGCTCACGACAATAACGCAAAGAAGCCAATGTGTCAGCTGTCTCACCTGATTGAGAAACAAACAGCGACAACACATCAGATGTTATAGGAGGTTCACGATAACGAAACTCCGAAGCAACATCATTATCAACACTTAAAGCGGCAAATTTCTCAAACCAATAGCGCGCAACTAAGGTTGAATAATAAGCCGTTCCACAACTCGCAAAAAGGAGGCGATGAATATTTTTCCAATCAATCAAATTCTTAAAAGGTCGAACGGCATAATTTCCAAGATCAAGATAATGCGCCAAATTATGAGAAATCACTTCAGGTTGTTCAAACATTTCCTTGTGCATAAAATGGCGATGATTACCCTTAGAAATCAATAAAGCCTCTTCAAGTAATGTTGTCACAGGACGTTTTACCGGTTGATTATATACATCATAAATTGTGACGCCTTCCCGTGTGAGAACAGCCCAATCCCCGTCTTCCATATAGCTAATATAATCAACGAATGGTGCCAAAGCAATCGCATCTGACCCAACAAAAAATTCATCTTTTCCATAACCAATTGCCAGAGGTGGACCAGAACGAGCCGCAATCATAAGGTTATCTTCTCCTTCGAAAATAAGAGCAATAGCAAAAGCCCCCTGCAGCCTTTTCCAACTGGTACGCATAGCTTCTTGCGGAGAAAGACCATCTTTTAATGCACGCGTTATTAAATGTGCAATAACTTCCGTATCCGTCTCTGTTTCAAAGATATAACCATCCTCTATGAGTTCCTTTTGCAATTCTACAAAATTTTCAATAATACCATTATGAACAATCGCAAGCTTTTCAGTCACATGGGGATGCGCATTGCGTTCAACAGCAATTCCATGCGTAGCCCAACGGGTATGACCAATCCCTAAACTTCCCTCCAGAGGTGTTTTTTTTAATTTTTCTTCTAAATGAACAAGCTTCCCCTCAGAACGTACACGATAAAGATGCCCATTATGGACCGTTGCCACCCCAGATGAATCATACCCTCTATATTCAAGACGTTTTAACCCCTCAACCAAAGAAGACGTAACACACCTCTTTCCAAGAATTCCAATAATTCCACACATTAAAAAGCTCCAACCCACATCTTAAGATTTAAATCTTATAAAACAATCCAACAGCCTTTATTTAAAACTATAAATAATAAAATAATTCAAACATGGAGTACGGCAATCTTTAAGAATAAACATCCTATCGATCGTTAGAATAACACGAAACAAAGGAATAAGCTGAAAATAATCATTTTTTCTGTTTGTTTTCTAACAAGCGCTCTCGAAATTTTGTCGCATAGCCCTCTTTTATTACCTGCCGTGCACGCCCAAAAGCCATACTGTTCATAGGAATATTTTCAGTAATAACACTTCCTGAAGCAACATAAGAGCCATCCCCTATTACCAATGGGGAAACAAGTGCCGTATTAGACCCAACAAAAGCATGATCACCAATCATGGTTTTATATTTGTTAAATCCATCATAATTGCAGGTAATCGTACCGGCTCCAATATTGGTATGTGCACCAATTTCAGCATCACCAATATAACTTAAATGATTGATTTTAGAAGATTCTCCTATCTTAGCTTGTTTGACTTCACAAAAATTTCCAATCTTTACGGACTTCGCCAACTCTGTTCCAGGACGCAAACGTGCATAGGGACCAATCTGTGCATCCCTACCAACCACAGCACCTTCGAGATAACTAAATGCATGAATAACAGCACCAGATTGTACTTTCACGCTTAATCCAAAATAAACATTTGGTTCTATCACCACCCCTGGTTCAATTTCTGTATCATAAGAAAAATAGAGTGTTTCTGGTTTTAAAAGCGTAACACCCGATAACATTAAATCGCGCGCTTTACGTTTTTGCCATAAAGAATCAGCCTCAGAAAGCTCAAGACCGTTATTAATTCCTACAATATCTTCAAAAGGAACTTCAACAACACGCACATCTAATCCTTCACGTGTTGCAAGAGAAGCAATATCTGTTAAGTAATATTCTTTTTTCACATTGTTATTATTAACTTGCTCTAAAAGAGAAAGTGCATGTTTTCCACGCATAGCAAGTATTCCACCGTTACAAAAAGAAATCTTTTTTTCTTCATCGCTAGCGTCTTTTTCTTCTACAATTGCGATCAATTGACCATTTTTTTCAAGAAGACGCCCATAACCTGTTGGATTTTGGGTATGAAAACCTGCAAAAACAACATCTGCTCCATCAGCAAGCTGTACACGCATCTGGTGCAATGAATCTTGCTGGATGAGAGGCGTATCCCCAAAAACAATGAGAACATCATCCACTTCCTTTTGCAAAGCTGAACGAGCAGACAAAACAGCATGGGCTGTTCCTAAACGCTCTTTTTGTTCAAAAATCATCACATCTTTTACAAATGACTGAACAACGTGCGTAACCTCCTTAGCACCAAATCCCACAACGACTGCTAATTGTGAAGAGCCTGCCAATTCTATTTGTTTTAGAACATGGCATATAAGAGGCAATCCAGCAATTTTATGAAGTACCTTAGGCAGAGACGATTTCATGCGCGTCCCCTCACCTGCAGCAAGAACAATAGAAAGACAACTTCTAACCATAAAAACACATAAGACTAACGAGAAAATCCAAAAAAAATCATAATATCGTGCCAACGAATATCTTCAATATAGCTCAACGAAGGATAATGTTCTAAAAGCCAAAATGAAAGATCCTGCATAGAGCCTGTTAAAAACAAAATCCCTGTAAGAATAAGAAAAACACCAATAATTTTTTCAACTTTTCCTAAATGAATACGAAAAGCTCCTAAAAATCGCATAAAACTGCTCGAAAATAAAGCTGCCAACATAAAAGGAATAGCAAGACCTAATGCATAAACCGCTAATAGGATAGCTCCCTCTCCCACAGTTTCTTTTGTTCCAGCAAGCGTTATAATAGGACCTAAAATGGGGCCAATACACGGTGTCCAACCAAAGGCAAAAGCTAAACCAATAATATACGCGCCTAAAGGACCAGCAGGTGTTTTTTGGGTCTGAAAACGCGCTTCACGAAATAAAAAAGTGATCTTGAAAATCCCCAAAAAATTTAAACCAAAAATAATAATGACAATTCCAGCAGCAAGGGCAAACCAATCACGATAATAACCGATGAATTTCCCAATTGTGCTAGCACTGGCACCTAAAACAACAAAAACAGTCGTAAACCCGAGAACAAAAGCAATAACAGAAGACAATAAAGCCCACCGTATAAAGACTTTCTCATCACGATTTTCTGAGCGAAAATCATCAATACCAACACCTGCCATATAGCACAAATAAGGAGGAACTAATGGCAAAACACAGGGCGACAAAAAAGAGAGTGCCCCAGCAAAAAACACACCAACTGTTGAAATTTCAATCAAAACTCATACCCCGTCTCTCATCATAGTTTACCCCCATGAACAACGATCAATCCACATCTTCATCAATTCGTTGCATATTTTGCTCATTCGCCACCACACTTATATCTTCATCATGACCAGAAACGACTGAAAAAACTTTTTGATAGATTTTATCTTTATTTTTAGCAATTGCAATATACTCTCCCTCCGCTAACACGAGTGAAACATAAGCACCAACTGTTTCATAAACGATATCACCAGAATCATTAGCAAGAGACCAACTGGTATCTGCAAGCGCTTCCCCTCCTTCTTGTCGTACCAGCTTTAAGACAATCTGAGCGGCCTGATGTTCAAGGGTAACTTCTGTCATTTTACCAGCATCCACTTGAATATCCGAACGAGCCGTCGCATTAATAGAACCATAATGGGAAGCAACATGGTAGCGGCCAGCTTTTAAACGCACAACTGATTGGGGTTTAACATTTGATAAAATCACCCCCGTATCATCATTTTCTTTTTCATCCTCATAAATGGTAAAACGTAATTCCTTTTCATTCATTACACCATTGAGCAGTGTTGCATTTAAAATGACACCACCAGCCTCAAGATTAAAGTTTTTTACAAGACTCTGTCCATTTTTTAAACGAATATGGCGCACAGCACTCATATGACCAAATGAGACATGAACAAGATAACTTCCTGGTTCGAGATCAAAACGCGCACTTCCCCCCTTATAGGTTGCCACTAATGGTAATTTATTATCAATCCCTATAATAGGGGCATAAACCCGCCAGACAAGCCCTTTTTCAATATCCGGATAACTATTTGTTAATCGAGCATTCAAAATGAGTTGTGTTTGAGATGCTACATTTTCTTTTTCCTGCTCTTGAGACTTTACAATAAAACTCCTTGATTGTCCCTGCTGCTGATCTTTCCCTTCTCCTTCTTCAGAAAAAGCACAGTGGCTCCAGATCAATAAAGCAAGCACCACGCACAACCATACACATCGGTGCACTATTTTTATAAGAATACCCATTTTCACATTGTTGACCAACATGATATTTTTTTCAAGAAACAATATCACAAAGCCATCATTTTAAATTGAAAAACTTACACCACAACCACATGATGAAACAGCATTGGGATTATGGATTTGAAAAGACTGCCCCATAAGATCATCAACAAAATCAATCTCAGCTCCTTCCATGAAAGGAAGTGATAGTAAATCAATAAACACAACTGCCCCATCTTTTTTGAGAACGAGGTCATCTTTACACATTTCAGAAACCAAGTCATATTTATAAGAAAAACCAGAACACCCACCACCTTCAACAGAAATACGCAATGCTATTTTATCGGGTTCACGCAAAAGTATCTGTGCAATTTTTTTGGCAGCAACATCTGAAATTTTCACATTCATTTTATATATCCTTGCATTAAACCATCAAGAAAGAGTATCCCATATTCAAAGAGAAGTTTATTTGTCATAAACCACTCTCAATTCTAAGATGATAATGGGCAGCTTGCAATGGATATAGGCAATATCAACTTCAATTACCAATCTCGAGCAGTGTACAGTGCTCATCCGCAAACAAGCCGTGGTAGATTATTTCATGAAACGATGAGCGCCACACGCTCACCTTTTCAACGAGATAGAGATCGTATTATCCATTCTAATGCATTTCGACGTCTTAAACATAAAACGCAAGTGTTTATTGCTGATGAAAGCGATCATTATCGTACTCGCCTAACCCATTCCATAGAGGTCTCTCAAATTGCAAGAACATTAGCCCGTGCCCTTTGTCTTGATGAAGACCTTGCCGAAGCCATTGCCCTTGTTCACGACTTTGGACACACGCCCTTTGGCCATGCTGGAGAAGATGCGCTTAATGAAGCCATGATACATTATGGTGGCTTTGATCATAATGCACAAGCATTACGCATTGTCACAAAACTAGAACAGCGCTATGCAAATTTTGATGGACTTAACCTTACATGGGAAACCCTCGAAGGACTTGTAAAGCATAATGGTCCCCTTTTAGGTCCTCACGCGAAGAATAAGGAGGTTCCTATCGATATTTTACAATACAATGCAAAGCAAGACCTTGCACTCGATTGTTTTGCAGGACTAGAAGCGCAATGTGCTGCTATTGCAGATGATATCGCATACAATGCGCATGATATTGATGATGGTCTACGTTCGCAATTTTTAACACTCGATCAATTTGAACATGTTTCACTAACAGCAGCAATATTAAAAGATATAACAGATGAGCACCCCCATCTCGACCAAGCGCGTCGTGGTTACACACTTGTACGAAGACAAATAACAACCATGGTTGAAGATGTTATCAAACAATCACAAGAAAATTTAGCACGCATCAAACCAGCAAGCATAAACGATATTCACCAAGCAAAACAAACTATTGTCACCTTTTCACCAACAATGACTGTTTATGAAAAAGAACTAAAAAACTTTTTATTTAAAAATCTTTACTACCATGAACAAGTTCTTAGTCGTCGCAATGCAGCAAAACGCATTGTACAAAAATTATTCAATTGTTATTATGAAAAACCAAATACAATGCCTGAAAGTTGGCAGAACAAAACAGTGCACTTAAAAAATCAAGAGTTAGCACGTTTGATTGCTGACTTTCTTTCAGGCATGACAGATCACTACGCTCTACGTGAATATCACCGTTTATTTGACCATACAGATAATTTCGTCTAATGGCTTTTGGAATCATCATGGAAGCTAAATATGAATATCTTTAAAAACTTCGAAAAAAAAATTAAGAGATCAATTGAATTATCTGATATAAAAGGGAAAAATGGAGAAGATCTAGATTTATCAAAAATCACTGTTGATCCTCCGCGTGATTCCTCCCATGGTCATTTATCAACCAATGCTGCTATGGTGCTTGCAAAATCTATTGGAATCAATCCGCGTGCACTTGCAGATAAAATCATAGAACTTCTTAAAAATGATTCCTCTATCGAAAATATAGATGTTGCCGGTCCTGGTTTTATAAATATAAAGCTTACAAAATTATTTTGGCAAGATGCTATAAAATCCATGCTTGAATCAGGCACTTCTTATGGTCGTATCCCAATGGGACAAGGAAAACGCGTCAATGTTGAATATGTCTCAGCAAATCCGACAGGACCAATGCACGTAGGGCACTGCCGCGGAGCGGTTGTTGGAGATGTTCTCTCCAATTTGCTGCAATTTACGGGCTATAACATTACGAAAGAATATTATATCAATGATGCTGGTCAACAAATCGAAGTCCTCGCCCACTCTGTACTATTGCGCTATCGTGAGGCTCTTGGGCAAGAAATTAATGAAATTCCAGAAGGGCTCTATCCTGGAGAATACTTGATACCATTGGGACAATCACTTGCTCAAGAGTTTGGTGACCAACTCCTCACGATGGATAAAGATGAAGCCTTATCTCTTGTGAAAGAACGTGCAATTCATGCAATGATGACCATGATTCGCGAAGATTTGGCTGCTCTTAATATTTATCATGATATCTTTTTCTCTGAGCGAATGCTTTATGCAGATAATGCACGCGCCATTCGTAACACCATCAACGACCTCACTTTAAATGGTTATATCTACAAAGGAAAACTCCCCCCTCCCAAGGGAAAAAATACAGAAGATTGGGAACCAAGTGAACAAACTTTGTTCCGTTCAACAAATGTTGGTGATGACCAAGACCGTGTTTTAGTCAAATCTGATGGTTCTTACACTTATTTTGCTGCTGATGTTGCTTATTTTCGGGATAAATTTAATCGTCATTTTGATGAAATGATTTATATTCTAGGCGCAGACCACGCTGGCTATGTAAAGCGGCTAGAGGCAATGGCAAAAGCAATTTCTGGGGATAAAGCTAAATTAAGCGTCTTCTTATGTCAGTTGGTAAAACTTTTTCGCAACGGTCATCCTGTACGCATGTCAAAAAGAGCAGGATCTTTTGTCACTCTACGCGATGTTGTCGAAGAGGTTGGGCGTGATCCTGTGCGTTTTATGATGCTATACCGTAAGTGTGAAGCACCTCTTGATTTTGATTTTGCAAAAGTAACAGAACAATCAAAAGATAACCCCATCTTTTACGTACAATATGCAAGTGCACGTTGTCACTCAGTCTTTCGTCAAGCACAGGAAGCGCTTCATATTAAAAGCTTTTCAAATGATACATTAATCGCCCATCTTCATCGATTAACAGATGACCATGAAATATTGTTAATACGCAAACTTTCTGAATATCCACGTATCATTGAACAGGCCGTCGTTCATAAGGAACCGCATCGATTAGCGTTTTATCTTTATGACCTTGCTTCCAGCTTTCACACCCATTGGAATAAAGGGAGTGAAAATCTCAATTTACGCTTTATTCAACCTGATGATAAAGAGTTATCCTTTGCAAGATTGGGGTTGATACAAGCTGTTATCAATATTTTATCATCAGGACTTACCATCATAGGAGTCGAAGCACCAATAGAAATGCGTTGAAAAAGTTCTATAAATACATACAATAGGTACTCTATTGATAAACTTTTTCATGTATCCTTGCATGAGAGGGGGAAAATTTATAATTTTAATATAACAAATCAAAATCAACCATTGATTGCACGTAAGTGCAAATCACCATGTGAGAAAAGCTATGAGCGATAACGATCGCAAAAATCTACACGAAACAAAACACGATCATGAACACCATGATCCTTTGGAAAGACTTACGCGCATTTTTAATCCGCACAAACAAAGCGGAAACCAAAATGAGCAATCTTCTTTACAGACAGATCGATCAACATCTCACCCCGAAACATCATCCCATGATGATGATTTTTATTTGTCCTTTCTAGAAGAGGAACTTGAAAATAATTTAGCACATGACTTACCGTTTGATGATCAAAAAAAACAATGGGACTTGCATGCAACCAGCAACGCAACAGCCTCAGATATCGCACAAGCTGCTTCTTTCAACCATTCAAAACAAAATAATTTATCTGAAGAGAAATATTCTTCACCTAGCAGTCATGATGAAGAACAAATTTTAGATGAGCTTTCTCCATTACCAATCCCGAAGAACCAATCCCCTCAAGAGAAAACAACAGCAACCAGTGCTGATTCGTTTCATAAAAAAAGTAATCTTATTTCACAATCAGAATCAGAAAATTTCTTTTTTGATAAATCTGAAAGGCGCGAAAATAAGAAAGAGATTCCAGAATCTGTTGAACAAACCAATCGTTTTTCACAAACAAATTCACAACAGCCTAAAGCTACGAATATACAACAAACTCATGATGACAATCAAAACCTCTATGACACTCCTGTAAACCATCCCTATAAAATTTCAGCTGATCAAGAAAATTGGATCAAAAAAGATTATTCTGATGTCTCCTCTTCTTATCCTGATGTCTCCTCTTCTACAGAGGCAAATGAGTTTTTCTCATCTTCTAACCTTATGTCAGAAAGACAAAACACTGCAAGAAATCAAACAAAAAGTACCTTCTCCTCACCTTTGGATTCTCCACCAGTTGATAGACAATCTTATTTAAAGGGGGCTTCACAAGAAGATCATACAACCAATTATCCCCATTTTTTTGAAGAAAACCCTTCACAAAAAGAAACTTATAGCGAAAAAGTTCCAATATATAATGAGGCTCAAGCCCAATACATCAATAACACCGAAAGTACCTCTAACCCAAATAGAGAAATTTCATATAATGAAAGTAATTCAGATGAGTTTCTTTCCTCATCAGCCTCTTTGAATACAAAACAAACGGATGGCTTTTTTGCCCATAACTATACGCACAGAGATACTCCCCCTCCCAATGTTGATACTTATAAATTTTCAGAGGAAATCGTAGAAAAAACTGGCCCTATTATGGTTCCAGAAGTCCCGTATGAAGCGCCAGAATATGATGTGCCAACTAGTGGTGGTTTAGAGGAAGAATTTGCTGATGTACTTAATGTAGGAAATGTCCCAACGGATAATTTTTCTCAAAAACAACAGAAAAATGAGGTTTTTAGTGAAGTTTTTCATCAGTCTATGCAAAATTCAAAAGAAGGTGTTTATATAAACTCTAAAGAACAAAATTCCGACTATTTTTCTTCTGCCAATATGGAATATAATTTTCCCCCTTTTAGCGAGAATTCATCATACACAAGCTCAGATGAAGTTCCCACGCATCCACCAGCTCCTCCTCCCTTAAAAAGTTTTATTTTTGGTAAAACTTTCATTAAAGGTATTTTTATACTTATTTTAATAGGAATTGGATTTGCTGGTTATTCGCACTTTTTTATGTCATCACAAAAAAATGAAGAAACGATCATTATCCACGCTGATAATGCGCCTTTTAAATTCAAACCAGAAACAACTGAACCGAAAAATGATGTTGCACATAATTTAGATATCTATAAGCAAACAACTGAACAAAATGAAAAACAAGAAAACACACAACAATTTCTTATTGATAACTCTGAACAACCTGAAAATTTAAAAGAATTAAATCCTGAAGAATCTTCAAACGCTTCATCTTCTTCTTTAAATGAATCTGATGTTGAAGATGCAGTCACAGAAGCCATAAACCATACTATTCCCACGCAAGAAGTACAAACTGTTATTGTAAATCAAGATGGTACAGTTACACTAGCTCCCGTACATCAAACAAAGAGCAAAACTGCTGCTCAGTCTGAAGAAAACATTGATCAAACTCCTAATGAACTTCAAGATTCGTCCCTTGTTTCGTCGCATGATTCTGATATAAACAATCAAGAAATAGACCTTGATCTCAAAAATAATATTGATAAAATAATCGCAGAAAGTACTTCTAACTCAAATATTGAAGAAAAATTTATCCCTATTCCTTCTCATGCAGAAAGAAATACACAAGTTGAAACACCCGCCGCGTCTCGCCCCACATCATCAAACAAAGTCGCAGCACAAAATTCAGAAAGTTATTACGTACAACTTGCATCTCAACCAACGCATGAGCTAGCTAGAAATTCTTTAAAAAATATGAAATCTAAGTTTGGATTCCTTATCGGTGCCCGTTCTTTAAATATTCAATCCGCTTTTATACCAGGAAAAGGTACTTATTACCGTGTTCGGATTCAAGCGCAAGACCGTAATGAAGCCATAATCCTTTGTGAATCCATTAAAAGTTCTGGTGGAAGCTGCTTCATCACACGCTAAACCAATCATGCAACGGTTTTAACAACCGTTGCATGATTTATTTCCATACCATTTAATTACGTATCAAAAACTTCAGAAATTAAAATCGTCCAATCTTTTTTATGTCTTTGTGCTGACTTTATTCCTTAATCTACGTCGATTTTCGCCCTATCTAAAAGATTATATTTATGAAAAAGTCATTCCGTACCCTTATAAGTATAAGGTACAGGAGGGAGCGAATTTAAATCTTTTTTGGGCGTTGTTACGCTTTGACTTGTTTCTGGAGTATTATAACGCGAACTATGTTCAGGAGATTTTGCAAAAAAAGATCCTAAAAAACCAAAAACAAACCAGATAATAACGATCGCAAGAAGAATAGCAAAAATACCCTTAGCGATTGAAACACGTTGTTCACTATCTCTTCTTTCTGCTGCCATACGTTCTTCATATGTGTGATAATTTTTATCAATCATAGTAGATTCCTTTTCTCAATTCCCTTACCTTTTAATTTCTAGACAATATGCATATATGAAATTATTCAGATACTTATTTTGAGAAAACGATAATTATAGAAAAAAGTTCCAGCTTACTTCATAAAGTTGAGAAAAAGAGGCGAGAGTAGAATTAAAATATCTATCATAGCCTTTGAATTCTATAATAAACCTCTTTGTGTTCTATAATAAAACATTGACACAAAGGTTTTGTTAATAATAGAGTTGTGATCAAAATATCTCATTATTTTTATTAATAAAAATGAAACATACTCAAAAGGTTTTTTTATGAAATCTCCTATATCGTCGCTTCCCTTTAAAATAGAAAAACACCCATCTCCTCTGTCAGAAGAAAAGTGTGAAGAAATTTTAAAAAGTCCCGGTTTTGGTCAATTTTTTACAGACCACATGTGTACTATTCAATGGACTGAAGACAAAGGCTGGCATAATGCCATCATTTCTCAATACAAAGCTTTAGAAATTAACCCTGCAAGTACCGTTTTACATTACGGACAGGAAATTTTTGAGGGTTTAAAAGCATATCGAGCAAAAGATGGGCGCATCTTGCTCTTCCGTCCTGATGCCAATGCACAACGCTTTATAGAATCAGCGAGGCGTTTAGCTATGCCAGAATTGCCAAAAGATATTTTTCTGGATGCCGTTCATCAATTAGTAAAAATTGATCAAAAATGGGTTTCTGATCATCCCAACGCTAGCCTCTATATCCGTCCATTTATGTTTGGCAATGAAAACTTTTTGGGAGTCCGCCCTTCTCAAGAATATCTTTTTTGTATCATAGCCTCTCCAGTTGAATCCTATTTCAAAGGAGAAGAAAAATCTGTTAGTGTATGGATTGAAACAGATTATAGCCGCGCTGGTCCAGGGGGCACAGGCGCTGCGAAATGTGGTGGAAACTATGCAGCAAGCTTACTTGCACAAAAAACTGCAACCGAAAACAATTGTAGCCAAGTACTCTTCCTTGATATGATTGAACATAAATGGATTGAAGAACTTGGTGGTATGAATGTCTGCTTTATTATGGACAATAATACACTTGTAACCCCCACACTTAATGGAACTATCCTTCCAGGGATAACTCGTGATTCAATCTTAAGATTAGCTCAACAAATGGGTTTAAAAATAGAAGAGCGTCCTTATTCTTTTGCAGCGCTTCAAGAAGATGCAAAGAGTGGACACCTTAAAGAAGTCTTTGCTTGTGGTACAGCTGCCGTTGTCACATCAATTGGTCGTTTTAAATATAAAGGGGGAGAATTTATTATTGGAAATGAAACAGTTGGAGAAGTTACAAAGCAGCTTCGTACACAATTGGTTGGCCTTCAAAAAGGGAACATAGAAGATAAAAATGGCTGGGTTCATTCTGTCCAGCTCTCATAATAATAAGATATTCTCATATCTATAAACGCTTCCATGAAAGCAGATTCATGGAAGCGTATTTCCTAAAAAACTCCCTCTATTTTTAATGACGAAAAAAGAAAACATTAATCAAATTTTGAATGATCTCTATGCTGCGCTTTAATATTACGGACTGTACCCGTATGGGAGCGCATTACGAGAGTTTCCGTTTGAATGTAACGAGATGTAAATTTAACACCAGAAAGCATATTGCCATCTGTCACCCCTGTTGCTGCAAACAAAACATCACCCTTTGCCATTTCTTCCATTGTATAAGCTTTATTGGGATCACTAATCCCCATTTTAGCTGCACGAGCAATTTTCTCTTCTGTATCTAGCAGCAAACGACCTTGCATCTGTCCTCCAATACAGCGCAAAGCAGCAGAAGCTAAAACACCTTCAGGTGCTCCCCCAATCCCCATATAGATATCAATACCTGTTTCTTCTGGATCAGTTGTATCAATAACAGCAGCAACATCTCCATCCCCAATCAAGCGAATCGATGCCCCTGTCGCTCGTACTTCATTAATTAACTTTTCATGACGAGGCCTATCCATAATACAAACAACAATCTGATTAACAGCCACTCCTTTAGCCTTCGCAAGAGCATAGATATTATCGGTAGGACAAGCATCTATGTCTACTACTCCCTTTGGATAACCAGGACCAATAGCAATTTTTTTCATATAAACATCAGGAGCATAAAGGAGATTACCTTTTTCAGCAATTGCAACTACTGCCAAAGAATTGGCAATATTTTTAGCACAAAGTGTTGTTCCCTCTAGTGGATCAAGTGCAATATCGATCGCCAATCCACTTTGAAGACCTACTTTTTCTCCAATATAAAGCATAGGCGCTTCATCCCGCTCACCTTCACCAATCACCACTGTACCATCAATAGGCAATCGATTAAGTTCCTGCCGCATTGCATCTACAGCAGCCTGATCCGCAGCTTTTTCATCGCCACGCCCGCGCCAGCGTGCAGCAGCAACAGCAGCACGTTCAGTAACACGTACCAATTCAAGCGTCAAAATACGATCAAGTCCATTTAAAATCTTCTGAGTTGTGGGCATATGAAAAAATCCTACCGAATGAATACCAGAAAAAATATGAGTCCTTATTAAATACTAAGAATAAAGTTTTTGGCAAAGATGAAAATTTTCCACAAGAGACAAAAGGACTCAAGCTTGCCTTTTTGTCATTATCAAGAAAGTTATCAATTCTCTGCCATAGGCTCAATACGAATAAATTGAGATTTTGCAACAAGATGTCCATCTTTTTCAATTTCTGCAAGTGCCTGTCGTACATTCACCTCTGTTGTTTCATGCGTAATTAAAATAATTGTTTTTTCAATTTGATCTTCTACAAAAGATCTTTGAACAATCGACTCCAATGAGATGTGATTATCAGCCATATGCCTTGCGACCGCAGCAAAAACACCAGTACGATCATGAACATTTAAACGAATAAAATACCCCCCTGCATGATGCGAAATACGTGCTTTTTTATGAGGAGCAAGTTCTAATGCTGGACGTCTTAAAACAGGTGCATACTGAAAACCAGAACGCGCTTTTGCTATATCAGCCAAATCACCAATAACGGCTGATGCTGTTGCCATTCCTCCGGCGCCAGGACCAGAAAACAGTAATTCACCTAATAAATCACTTTGAATAGAAAGAGCATTGGTTACGCCATTTATCTGTGCAATCATTGAAGATGTTGGTACCATTGTTGGATGAACGCGTTGCTCTATTCCAGAATCCGTTTTTAATGCAACCCCTAAAAGCTTAATCCGATACCCTAATTCATCAGCTGCCCGAATATCAATTTGCGAAATATTATGAATTCCTTCAACATAAACATCATCTAACGAAACAGCCGTTCCAAATGCCAAGCTTGTCAACAAAGCTAATTTATGAGCAGTATCATTTCCCTCAATATCAAAACTTGGATCTGCTTCAGCATACCCAAGTCTCTGTGCATCTGCTAAACAATCTTTAAATGAAAGGCCTTCCGTAAACATGCGTGTTAATATATAATTACAGGTTCCATTGAGAATACCATAAATTCGGGATATGTGATTACTGACAAGTGATTCTCTCATCGCTTTGATGACAGGAATTCCACCTGCAACAGCTGCTTCAAAATGAAGAAAAACACCTTTTTTTTCTGCAATTATAGCCAGCTCTACTCCATGTCGAGCAAGAAGAGCTTTATTGGCTGTTACAACATGATGTCCTGCCTCAAGCGCTCTCTTAACAGCGGTGTACACCACATCCAATTCACCACCAATTAACTCTACAAAAACATCAATCTCATCAGAAGCAGCCAACTCCACAGGTGAATCAAACCATTTTATATCACTGAGATCAATTCCACGATTACGGCTTTTATCGCGCGCACTAACAGCAACGACTTTGATGAATCGCCCACATTGACAAGCTAAACTATTCGCTTTTTCACATAGAGCTCGAACAACTGAAGTACCAACCGTACCAAGTCCCGCAACACCAACTTTTAAAGCTTCTGCCATTATTAACCACTGATCCCTATCTTCACTGAAAAATCGTTTAAATGATGTGCCAATCAACACAAAGAGTACTTACATCCATAAGAACAAAAGAAATACCCCGCTCTATTCACTCCATGTTCTCCAATAGAATTATCCCCGCTTGTTCAATCAACATTCCTAAAAATATAATATTTATTGTCTTCAAAGATTTCAGAATCTTTATAAAATATCTAATTCAGAATGAAAATCTGTAAAACTAATAAATGCAAGTTGCCATAAAGAAAAGTTCTAAAAAATAATCAATAACAAATTAAAGAATATTGAATACTTGGTAAGAAAGAATAAAAACATCTCTTCTAAATCAACAAGTACTGGACAAAAAACATTCTTTCATATGATAAATTAAGAGAATGGATAAAACAAAGTAGAGCAGTAGATAATAACACATTCCTTCCTACCATTCCATAGCTTGAACTATAAATCTTTAATGCACCCATATATCAAAATAGAACCTTACATTAAAGTAAAAAACAAAACTTAATATGTGCACACCATAATTCTGCAATATTATAAATATGGAGAATAAATTTGCAAAACTCGAATATTTTACCTAAACTTATCGCCACCCCTTTGAAAAACTAGCGAATTGAAATGACAAAAACCTCAATCTGCCCTTCACCCAAGCTAATTCATTTTCAAATAAATAACCTTCCAAATATGTGAGGGAACAAATGAAGAGGTTTTAATTTTAAATTTCTCACAAACATGTAAAAGTAAAGATAAGAAAAATATTTTTAATATATTCTGTAAAATTGATTTAATATTCTCATTTTCATCATACATAATATATTTATATTTTTAAAATAAAAGTAATATATAGCTTAATCCTCAAAAAACTTTTGTATGATTATTATTATTTGTTAATTTGGTAATAAATATTTGCTTTATACTTCATAAATTTATACAGTTTTTTGCTTTATGATAAGCTCAAATAAGAAATCTTCTGTATAAAGGCTCTTTCAAGCAAGTTAAATAATATTCTCATGTGCAAGAAAAGATAACAAACGATAAAATATGCAAAAAATAAACACATTTAAAATAATGTTTTGATCATTTTTGCCTACTACTCAAACTGAAAAGAAACAATCCAAACAGGAATTGCTCAAAAATTATTCAATAAAACACACTTTTTTCAAAAAAAATGACACAGAGGGCTTGCGAAGTAAAAAGATCCTCTCTATAAGCCTCATCAATGGTTTGCGCCCATCGTCTAGCGGTTAGGACATCGCCCTTTCACGGCGGAAACAGGGGTTCGATTCCCCTTGGGCGTACCATGTTTCTTTTTACTGTACACAATCTATTGATTTTATATATCTTTTTTAAAGTACGGGATACGTGGATAAAAGTTAGGGAATAGGATTTTCTAACATTTCTCTATAAAGCACGCTTCGCACAATGTTTCTAATGTTTCTTTGA
>NZ_JBHIMA010000065.1:0-809 GCF_042193775.1 Bartonella sp. OD88NMGDW
AAACGGTTTTTACATTTACAAGCATTGGTTTTTAAAACAATCTCTCATAAAGACAACAAACAACCGATTTTATCAAATGCAAGGCTTTAAAAACTGTTATAAACATCAGTTTCAAACGTTTAAACGTTCATTTAGAAAGGGTCTCATAAGCGTATTTTTAAACTATAACTTTTAAAACGTTTCTTAGTATCAAGTCTAAAGTAGATAGTAATTCTACTGCCATGGCATTGTTCGCTTCCATTTTTTTGTGGAAGCGAATACAGTTGCGTTCTTCAAAACTAGCTATGCACTATATTCATTAAAAAGCTTTTGATTTCATAAGATATAATGTTTTAAATTTCATGACCTTTATTTTCTACCTCGGTAAAAAATACCGTGGTTATAAAATCAATCTTGTCTTTAAATCCTTTGTGCAATCTTTATGAATTAAACCTATAAGCTTATGAATGCTTCAAACAGTTAATTGCTTTAATGCCATTTTAAGGTTTTTCCCAATTTTGGGGAAAACTATATGATCTCTATTTTCTATAAATACGTATCTTTTGATACAATTTACCTTATAACAGTTTCAAACGATTATCCTCTAATAGGTAATAAAATATTGCTATAAGGGATATAGATTTTTGCTTCCCAATTTTGGGAACCAATAATTTTGTTTTTATCATGCGATTAACAATCCAATTATTAAAACAAGATGTGATCTTTAAACGTATGTTATCGATATTCCAAACGACTAAATTTTTAACAATGTGATTTGTGCTGTGATAAAAACGTATCATAAAATTTATAAACTGTTATGAATGATATCG
>NZ_JBHIMA010000066.1:0-796 GCF_042193775.1 Bartonella sp. OD88NMGDW
AGTACTTCGTCTAATGAACACTCTTTCAAATCTTCAAACTCTTCTCTTAAAGCCTCTAAGCGCTTCTCTAAATCTTTCAGTGAACCATCAAGCTCCGTTTTCAAAGCGGCTTTCAGTAAATCAAAAACGCCATTAAGCGGCGCATGAACAAATCCTCCCCCCGAATACAAAACGACCCGTACTTGAGACGGGTCGCTAATCTCTGATATCGCAAACGGTTTTAATGACATTTCAACTCCTCATGTCTTGATCCCATAAATTACACTCACATTAACGGGGCGCGTTTCAACACCACCAACCCTCTCTGCCATGAGGTGATGTTCATGATGCTCTCTGTCATTCAGACCTTCTGTTATAGGCGTTGAATAATATAAAAAATTAGCAAACGGGCTCCTGATAAACCAAGGTAAACGAGGCGGTTTATCTTTTTCTGTAAACCAAAATGGAACCTCTGAAATGCCCACTATTCGGTCAAATTCTTCATGACATTTTTTTAAGCTATCCCCACTCAAACCTACACACTCTTCGTCTATAGCTCTCTTGCGCCTTTGCAAGTGAGCTTCAGAAGAAGAAACATCTCGTTTTTTTCGAGAAGAAAGACCTTCTGATGACGCTGGACCTATAAAATGTTCGTGCGCTTTTAAAGAACAGGGTTGTATACTTGCAAAAGAACGCCAAGGATCTAAATTGCGTTCATTATCAAGTCCCCGTAAAAATAGCCCCCGAAAATCGGGAACATTAAACGTCGTGGCGCCATCCCCTTCTCCCCACGTCGTTCCTATGACACAAAATAAAT
>NZ_JBHIMA010000067.1:0-789 GCF_042193775.1 Bartonella sp. OD88NMGDW
GTATGGTAGGCATCCCGTTTGTTTCATGGTTAAAAATTTTCATATCAAGTTCGCGTCTTTTCCTTTTGATAAGTGATCGCTCGGCATTACGTAAATGCGCTACCATTTGCATCTTTATAGATTCATTTTGGATCATTGCTAACGAACCATCGATATGTGCTTGAAGATCTGCAATGTCTTTCAGGTTTTCTTTTGTTTGAAGTTCATCGAATAGCTCTTTAAGGTATTGAAAACGATTTTCTACGTTTTCAAAAGTTTTTAAAGTTAAAGCTTTATCTAGAGACGATATAAATTCTAAACGGGCAAAAATAGAGTCACCTACTTGATCAAAAGTCCCAGAAATTTTGTTTTCTTCCTCTAATACCTTTTGATATGATTCCCTTGAAAGCTTATCTTTCTTATAGAGCGATTCAGGCTCTTTGAGAAAAAAACTAGAAAAGTCTATTTTCTGAGGTGCGGTTTTCTGACTCTTTGTTATAGCTTGATAGGTTTTTTCTGTTTGCGAAAGTTGTTCTTTTTTTAACTCAAGCTGTTTTTTTAAGAGCTCAATAATTTCCCCTTTTCTTAATAGCTTAATAAGCTCCAAATATTCTGCTGGTGGAGCAGGTGATTTCGGTGAAGCAGGTGATTTCGGTGAAGCAGGTGATTTCGATGGAGTAGGTGGTTGTGTAAAATATGTCTTCCCGAGTGAATCTATACCATCAATATTCACTGCATGTGCCAAATTTATCATTCCCCAAATGGTAATCATTCCTGTTATAATAAATCGCTTTTTCATCTGTCTCCTCG
>NZ_JBHIMA010000068.1:0-777 GCF_042193775.1 Bartonella sp. OD88NMGDW
ATTTTCATCATTCAAAATCGTAAAGGATTGACCACTATGATCATGCTTTCTCATAGCGTCATTTTGTAAAGTGCCAAAATAACGAAAGCGGTCTATCTCGCGGTCATCATCAACACCTCGTAAAAAAACACCACGCAAATCGGGAACATTAAACTTCGTCCAACTATCAGCGCCTCCCCACCTGATCCCTATCGCTTCATAAAGAGCAGGATAATCACTACGCAAATAAGCCTTCCCATCACAGGGTAACCAGTCCTCTGGCAAAACTTGCATTCCAAAAATTCCTATCGTCCCTGTAGGATAAACGGGAATAACCGGTTCTTGTGATAAAGAGAGAGGTGTAGGATTTAAAACTTGCCAAGCATGATCCCTATAAATCAAGCTATAAATGCACCCTTGTTGGATTTCGCCCCCTGATAAAGGACCAACCCCTAATTCCGTTGCCTTATAAACAGGTTTAGCGGCTAAATCATTCAAGGCAATTGCGGTTTCCCCAACATTCTTACCCTTCGCTTTAAAACAAACTGATATCCCATTCTTATATTTCAAAAAATGCGATTTACTTTGAAGTCTTATCAACGTCGTCTGTTGTTCAGCATCAACCGTAAAGCTACTTTCAATCACACCACTCGTATCGGATAAATATTCACGCACACGCTGCATCATCACACGGGCGCTATTATTCACGCTACTAGGACGTTGTCCTTTTGACCAATCAATCAAATCATCACAATAGGCATTCAAGGAGGCATTTAAAGACCAATCATAGATCGTCGA
>NZ_JBHIMA010000069.1:0-257 GCF_042193775.1 Bartonella sp. OD88NMGDW
CTTCACTGCCATCTTTTCCAAAGGTTTTGACCGTGAAGTGTGGAGCTTGCCACTTACCCGCATCATCATAACCGGCTCCGCCACCTAAATAGCCAGCAAGCTGTTCATTCATGGAATAAAGCTGCGAACCTGTTACTGCATCACTGGAATCTTTAGAGATATTACCTGCTGCTAGAGACGTGATCTTACTGTTGCTCTTATCTTCGCCATGCTGCGCTACAAACGCACCTTTCCCGTCATCCCACAACAATGCATCT
>NZ_JBHIMA010000069.1:363-777 GCF_042193775.1 Bartonella sp. OD88NMGDW
TAATTTATAGGTTGGTTCAGTTCCTTCTAAGACATCGGCTCCACCACCTAAATATTTCGAGGCATTCTCAGCAACTGTCTGAAGATCATCACTGACACCCTTCACATTCTCATTCGTTGCATAAAGCTGAGAACCTGTTACTGCATCATTTGAGCCTTTGGCAAGAGTTCCATCCTTAACACCCGAAAGCGTACGGTTCTCACCAGACTTATTCGCTATGTTGATTTCACTACCTGCAACGGCTGAACCAATCGTTATGCGCTTGGTGTCAGCATCTTGCTGAACTAGGCTCTTTTCATTGGCTTGAGAGATTGCTTCATCAACCTTCTTTCCAACAACATCATCAACCTTATCACCTATAATATCAGCAACTTTATCGCCAATAACATCATTCACTTTTTCCGTAATCTGGTT